>CAXTRP010000095.1:0-9169 GCA_964246615.1 uncultured Caulobacteraceae bacterium
GGTCTGGCGGCGACCGCCGCCACTGCCGCGGTCAACGCCAGCGGGGGCGATGTCTCCGATGCTATGACAGCTGGCCGGCCTGTCGCCCTGGAGGCGGCGTCGGTTCCGCTGACGCAGCGTTCCGTCCCGCTTTGCACCGATTTCACGCCCGCGCCGCAGGCCGGCTGGGCGGCCAACTCGCCGCTGCAATTCCCCGGCCCCCGAGGTGCGGTCGTCATGGGGCTCGGCCAGATCGTCCACCCGGGCGAGTACCTGGACGGCATGGATCTGGGCTCGATCCTGCAGCGTGACTGCGCCCGCTGACGCCGCCGTCAGCAAGAGCCCTGCGAGGCGGCGAGGAACGATCAGCCTAAAGGATGAAGCGTGACAGGTCGGCGTTCTGGGCCAGCTCGCCCACCCGCTCGCGCACGTCGCTCGCCTCGATGCGCACGCTCTGGCCCGCCTTGTCGGCAGCGTCGAAGCTCAGCGTCTCCACGACCTTTTCCAGCACGGTCTGGAGCCTGCGGGCGCCGATGTTCTCCACGCTGGCGTTCACCGCCACCGCACAGTCGGCGAGCGCATCGATCGCTTCGTCGCTGAACTCCAGGGTCACGCCTTCGGTGGCCAGCAAGGCCTGGTGCTGGCGGATCAGGTTGGCTTCCGGCTCGGTCAGGATGCGGCGCATGTCCGACAGGGTGAGCGCCTTCAGCTCCACTCGAATCGGCAGCCGGCCCTGAAGCTCGGGCAGCAGGTCCGACGGCTTTGAGACGTGGAAGGCGCCCGACGCAATGAACAGCACGTGGTCGCTCTTCACCGGCCCGTACTTGGTGGAGACGGTGGTCCCCTCGATCAGGGGCAGCAGGTCGCGCTGCACGCCCTCCCGGCTGACCTCACCGCCGCCCCGACGCTCGGTAGGCACGGCCACCTTGTCGATCTCGTCGATGAAGACGATGCCGGCGTTCTCGGTCAGCTCAACGGCCTCCCGAGTCAGGGCTTCCTGATCCACCAGCTTCTCGGCCTCCTCGGCGATCAGTGGACGCCAGGCGTCCTTGACCGCGATCTTGCTGGTCTTGGTGCGGCCGCCGAACGCCTTGGACATCATGTCGGAGATGTTCATCACGCCCATGGACGCCCCGGGCTGGCCGGGGATGTCGAACATCGGCGAACTCGCGCCGCCCGTCTCCGGCAGGGTCAGCTCCACCTCCTTGTCGTCCAGTTCGCCGGCGCGGAGCTTCTTGCGGAACGCGTCACGGGTCGTGGCCTGAGCCGTCGCGCCCACCAGGGCGTCGAGCAGCCGCTCCTCCGCCGCCCCCTCCGCCCGCGGCTTCACGCCAGCTTGGCGGCGCTCGCGTACCTGGCCGATGGCGACCTCCACCAGGTCGCGCATGATCTGGTCCACGTCGCGGCCGACGTAGCCCACCTCGGTGAACTTGGTGGCCTCGACCTTCAGGAACGGCGCCTGGGCGAGCTTTGCCAGGCGGCGCGCGATCTCGGTCTTGCCGACGCCGGTGGGCCCGATCATCAGGATGTTCTTGGGCGTCACCTCGTCGATCAGGTCGGGGGCGAGACGGCGCCGACGCCAGCGGTTGCGCAGCGCTATGGCGACGGCGCGCTTGGCCTCGGCATGGCCGACGATGAAGCGGTCGAGTTCGGAGACGATCTCGCGGGGAGAGAATTCGGTCATGGCGGGGGACATAGCGTCGCCTGCGGCGGACGCAACGCCGTCAGACGCTCACCATCGGCTTCAGGGTCACGCCGACCGCAGCGAGCACCTTCAGCACGGTTGCGAATTCCGGATGGCCGTCCCCGCTCAGGGATCGATAGAGCGACTGCCGGGATAACCCAACCTCCCGAGCCAGTTCTGTCATGCCCTTCGCGCGCGCCACGGCGCCAAGCGCGCTGGAAATCACGCCTGCATGTCCGCTTTCGAAGGCGTCCGAGAGGAACTCCGCGATGACCTCGGGAGAGTCGAGATAATCGGCCGCGTCGAAGGGAGTGATCTTTAAAGACATCTAGATCTCACTTACGAGAGCTTTAGCTTCCGGTATGTCCCGTTCTTGAGACGCTTTGTCCCCGCCACAGAGGATGACAATCAGGATCTTGCCACGCTGGGTGAAATAGACCCGGTACCCTGGTCCGTGGTCAATCCTCAGCTCGCTGATACCTGAGCCGACCGGCTTCACATCTCCGAACAGGCCTTGTTCAAGACGAAGTAAGCGAGCGGCTATCTTCGCCCTCGCACGCACATCACGCAGGCCGATCAACCATTGCTCGAACCGATCCGTCCTAACGACTTCGAACACGCATCAATGTCGCTTATCGGCGACGAAAGTCAAGGGCGACGCCTACAACGCCTCCAGCACCACGTTGGTGTTGGAGTAGACGCAGATCTCGGCGGCGATCGCCATGGCGCGCCGGGCGATCTGTTCCGCGTCCAGGTCGAAGTCGACCAGAGCCCGCGCCGCCGCCAGGGCGTAGACGCCGCCGGAGCCGATGGCGGCGATGCCGGCTTCGGGCTCCAGCACGTCGCCGGCGCCGGTGATGGTGAAAACGCTGGAGGCGTCGGCTGCGATCATCATGGCGTCCAGCCGGCGCAGGTAGCGGTCGGTGCGCCAGTCCTTGGCCAACTCCACGCAGGCTCTGGCGAACTGTTCGGGGTGGGCCTCCAGCTTCTGCTCCAGCCGCTCCAGCAGGGTGAAGGCGTCCGCCGTGGCGCCGGCGAAGCCCGCCACCACCTTGCCGCCGGCGAGCCGGCGCACCTTGCGGGCGTTGGCCTTGACCACGGTGGCGCCCATCGTCACCTGGCCGTCCCCGGCGATCACGGTGCGCGCGCCCTTCTTTACGGCCAAGATGGTGGTGCCGCGCCAGCCCGGTGTAGGAGCGTCGTTCATCGCGGCCATGTGGCCGCGCGGACCGGCGCGGTCAAGTTCAGGAGGCTGCTTGACCTTTTCCGACTCTGAGGTGGAACGATACGCCCGCCACCTGGTGCTGCGCGAGATCGGCGGCCGGGGGCAGCAGGCGCTGCGAGGCGCACGGGTGCTCATGGTCGGCCTGGGCGGGCTCGGGAGTGCGGCGGCGCCGATGCTGGCGGCAGCCGGCGTGGGCAGGCTCGGGCTGGTGGACGGGGACACGGTCAGCCTGTCCAACCTGCAGCGCCTGGCGCTGTACGCCACGGGCGACATCGGACGTTTGAAGGTGGAGGCGGCGGCTGAGCGGCTGGCCGGGCTGAACCCCCAGGTCGCGTTCCACCTGCACCCGGTGATGCTCACGCCTGGGATCGCCGAAGGACTGGTCGAGGGCTACGACCTGGTGCTGGACGGGACGGACGACTTCGCGACACGCTTTGCGGTGAACGCCGCGTGCGTGGCGGCGGGGCGGCCGCTGGTCTCGGGCGCCATCGAACGCTGGACCGGCCAGGTCGGCGTGTTCGCGGCCGGGCTGACCCGCGGACGACCGCTGGCAGAGCGCCAGCCCTGCTATCGCTGCCTGACGCCGGACCTCCCGCCGGACGCCGAGACCTGCGCGCGCATAGGGGTGGTCGGCGCCCTGGCCGGAGTGATCGGCGCGATGATGGCGCTGGAAACCATCAAGCAGATCGTTGGTGCGGGCGCGTCGCTCGCCGGGCGGCTGCTGATCTACGATGCGCTGGCGGGCGAGACGCGCACCGTGCGGTTGTCCCCCGATCCCGCCTGCCCGGTCTGCGGCGAGGGCGCAGCGACCACCTTGATGTAGGGGATCATGTCCGCGGCGATCGCTTGGTAGACGGCGGCGGGCTGTGCGAAGGTCTTGCGCGGAGGCGACTTGATGCGCGCCATGGCGGCGTACGGGTCGAAGACCTCCGCACCTACGGCGTTGGCCACGGCTATGGCGTTGGCGCGATAGGCGCCGATCGCGGCCTTGCCGATCGGATCGGCCAATTCTGGCGAAGGCACCACGAAGACCGTGGCGCCTTTGGCCTGGGCGGCGACGATCGTGCTTTGGAGCTGGGCGTTGAACGCTGCGATCGTCGTGTGGGCGTGCAAGTCGCCGATCCCGTAGGACAGGATCAAAAGGTTGCCCGGCGCGGCGGTAGCCCAGCGCGTGGCGCCGACGGCGATCGTGTCGCCCGGATACCCGCGGTTCTCCACCTTGACGCCCTTGACGATCTTGCGGAGCGCCTGGCTGATGGTGTCGCCAGCCTGTCCCTCTGCGGCGCCGTTGATCACATGGCGGCTGCGGTTGCGGGCGAGGCCGTAGGCGAAGTCGTCGCCCTGCACCACGATCAGGCCGTGCCGCGGAATCACCGCCTCGCCGTAGCTGTTCGGGTAGGGGCCGACTTGGTCCGCGGTAGGCTGAAAATAGCGGTGCGGGTTCGCCGCACAGCCGGCCAGCGCCGCGGCGGCAAGCATTCCCGCGATGGGCGATGCGAAGGGGCGAGCGGAACGGCGCTTCATGCACCCTCCTTATGCGTCGCCGCGAACCGCGTCACCTCCGCCTGAACGGTGGAACCCTCGCGAACGGCGGTGGCGAAGGCGCCGGCGTGAGGCTCGGCGCGGCCATAAGGATCGGGTTGCAACATGATGTCGGCGGCGGGAAAGCGAGCCAGGATGCGGTTCTCGGCCTGCACCAGGATGTGGTGGGCCGCTTCCACGGTGAGGTGGGGGGCTACGGCGAAGTGGGCCTGGATGTGCACGATGGGTCCGGACGAGCGCGTGCGCAGGTCCTGCAGGCCGACGATCTGAGGGTCGCTGCGGATCAGGTCCCTGATGGTTCCTCGCTCCGTGTCGTCCAGGTCCCGATCCATGAGGGTGTCGGCGGAGATACGCAGCAGCTTGAATGCGCCCCACAGCAGCCACGCCGACACCACCAACCCCGCCGCCGCATCGGCCCGGGGCGCATGCAGGGCCCAAGCCGCCGCCACGCCCAGGAAGGCGGCGATGTTGCCGGCGACGTCGGCCAGGTAGTGGGCGCGATCGCCTTCCAGGGCGGCCGAGCGCGTATGGGCCAGCACACGGGTCTGGGCGATCACCAGCGCCGCCGCCAGTGCGATGGAGACGGCCATGACGATCAAGGCGGCGAACTCTGTTCGTACCGCGACCGGGTGCGCCAGACGCAGGGCCGCTTCACGCCCGATGGCGGCGGCGGCGATGAAGACCAGAGCGGCCTGGAGCAGGCTGGCGAAGGCTTCGGCCTTGCCGTGGCCGTAGCGATGATCCGCGTCGGGCGCGACAATGGCCAGACGCAGCGCTGTCAGGGTGCCCAGAGCCGCTACGAGGTCGAGCCCGGAGTCGGCTAGCGAAGCCAGCAGGCCCACCGAGCCGCTCAGCCACCATCCGCCGAGCTTGAGCAGCGAGAGCGTCACCGCCACGGCGACCGACAGCATCGCCACCCGGCGGCCGGCCTCGGTCCCTGCGAGGGGAAGGCGCTTGCCTGCGGACGGCGATGGCGGGGCGGCGGCCATGGTCGTCCCTAGCGCGCCGTTCCTTCGATCGCGACCCGCTGCGACGTCGCGGTCCACCCTCGACCCGTGGCCACGAAGAGCTGGATGGCGTCAAGGTAGCGCTGGGCCGACGCCTGGATCAGGCGATAGCTCGCCACGTTCACCTGCCGCTGGGCGTCCACTACAGGCAGCAGACCCTGGCCGCCCGCGCGGTAGGCGGCGGTGTTCAGCCGCAGGGTCGCCTGGGCGGAGGTCAGCGCATGCTCTTGCGCGGCGATGGCGGCCTCGTCGTGAGCGAGGCCTGAGAGCAGGTCCGCCACCTGGTTGAAGGCGCGCAGCACTACGCCCTGGTAGTCCGCCTGCCGCGCCCGCGCCGCCTCGATGGCCTCGCGCCGTTGCGCCCTCAGCTGGCCGCCGTGGAACAGCGGTTGGGTCAGACCGGCTCCCAGGGTGTAGGCAATGGCGCCGTAGTCGAAGATGGAGCCCGGGATGAGCGCACTTTGCGTCAGGGCGGCCGTCAGGTTGATGTTGGGGTAGAGCTTGGCCGTCTGCACGCCGATCAGGGCGTTGGCCGCGTGCGCGTCGGCTTCCGCCTGCAAGATGTCGGGCCGCTGGCGGACCAGGTCCGCGGGTATAGAGACGGGGATGCTGGCGGGGAACGGCAGGTCAGCCAGGGTGAAGTCCGGCGGCGTGTAGCCGGCCATCGGCTGCCCGACCAGCAGGGCCAGCTGGTGGCGGGCCTGGGCGAGCTGCTGATCCAGCGGCGGCCGCAGGGCGGCGTCCAGCGCACTCTGGGCGTCGGCGTTGACCTGGGCCGCCTCGGCCACGCCGCCCACGCGCTGCGCGCTCTGCACCAGCGCGATGTCGCGCCGGTCGGCCGCGAGCATGGCGTCCACCGCCGCGATCTGAGCGTGCGCGGCGGCGATCAGGGCCGCCTGGCTGGCGATCTGGCCGGTGAGGGAAAGATAGGCCGCATCGAGCTGGTGGCTGCGGGCGTCCAGCCTGGCCTGCTCGCCTTCGGCGTTGCGGCGCTGCTCGCCGAAGACATCCACAGCGTAGGAGACCGTGGCCCCCACCGAGTAGATGTCGACGACGGGGTTGTTGTTCACTCCAGGGAAGCTCGACGAGTTCAACCCCAGGGTGGCGAAGTTCAGCCGCTGCTCCTGCAGGCCCAGCTGAAGGTCGGCCTGGGGCAGCTGCTGGCCGCGGGCGATCAGCAGCTCCTCGCGCGCCTGGGCCAACACGGCGTCGGTGGACTGCAGGCCGGGGTTGCCGGCCAGCGCTTGGTGCATCAGCGCGTTCAGCGCAGGGGAGCGGAAGACGCTCCACCAGTCCTGCGCCACCGCGACGCCGAGCGCGACGCGGCTTGTGCGAGGTACATCGTCGCCGGTCATGGCGTAGGCCGCGACCGAGGGCGCCTGCGGGCGCTTGAAGTCCGGGCCGACGGTGCAGGCGGACAGGATCGCCGCCGCGCCGACGAGTGCAGCGCCCGTCCATCCCGCCCTGGCGCGCACACGGCTACTCCATGGCATGGATCTCTCCCTTGGCGGGGGCTACGCGCGGCGGCCTCATCAGCAGCACCAGCGGCATGACGCATAGCGCTATGTTCAGCATGAACTTGAAGCAGTCGACATAGCTGACCATGGCCGCCTGGCCGGTCACCTGAGCGTTGATGAAGGCCAGGCCCCTCTGCGTCGTCACCGACCAACCCCGTGGCGCGAACAGGGCGAGGTTGGGATTGTCCGGCGTCACGTGGCGAATGAGGTCGGCGTGGATGGTCTGGGTGTTGCGGGTGAGGATCGCTTCCAGGATCGAGATGCCCACACTCGAGCCGATGTTGCGCACCAGGGTGAAAAGGCCCGCTGCGTCGGTACGCAGGCCGGGATCCAAGGTGGCGAACACCACTGTGGACAGGGGAACGAAGATCAGCCCCACGCCGAAGCCTTGGACGACGCCGGCGGTGACCACCAGCTCAGGCCCCATCTGCAGGTTGATGTGGGTCATCCGCCAGAGGGAGAATGCGGTGAGCGCAAGCCCTGTCAGGATGATGATCCGGGTGTCCACGCGCCCGATCAGCCGGCCTACCAGGAACATGGACAGGAGCGTGCCGAAGCCTCGCGGCGCGGTGACCAGCCCGGTGGTCACCACCGGATAGCCCATCAGGTTCTCCAGCATGGGCGGCAGCAGCGCCAGGGTGGCGAACAGCAGGATGTTGATGAAGAAGCCGAAGAAGGTGCAGATCAGGAAGTTCCGGTCCTTCAGCACCTCGCGGTTGATGAACGGCTGTGCGGCGGTCAGCGTCTGGATTCCGACCCACCAGAAGCCGAGGCCTGCGAGCGCCGCCTCCGTCCAGATCTCGGTGGAGCTGAACCAGTCCTTCTGCTCGCCGCGGTCGAGGAACAGCTGCAGCGCGCCGATACCGAGGCTGAGCGCCAGGAAGCCCGTGAAGTCGAGCTTGCGGGGAGCGGCGTCGCGCTTCTCCCGCAGGAACAGCCAGAAGCCCAGCAGCGCCAGGACGCCGAACGGCAGGTTGATGTAGAAGACCCAGCGCCAGCTATAGTTCTCCGTTAGCCAGCCGCCGAGCGCCGGACCCATGATCGGCCCGAGCATCGCCCCCATGCCCCACACGGCCATGGCTTGGCCGTGCCGCGCCTTGGGGTAGATGTCGAGCAGGATGGACTGGGAGAGCGGCACCAGGGCCGCGCCGCACAGGCCCTGCAGCAGTCGGAAGCCCACGATCTCCGCCAAGCTGTTGGCGATGCCGCACAATGCCGAGGCGATCGTGAAGCCTGCGATGGACGTCATGAACACCAGCTTCATGCCGAAGCGCGAGGCGAGCCATCCCGTCATCGGCGTCATGATCGCGGACGCTACGATGTAGGAGGTGAGCACCCAGGTTATCTGGTCCGCTGACGCCGACACGCTGCCCTGGATGTGCGGCAGGGCCACGTTGGCGATGGTCGTGTCCAGCGAGTTCATGACCGTGGCCGTCATGATCGACGCCACGATGAACGGTCGAGCGGCGCCGACACCGGCGGGGTCTTCGGGCGTGATCGCGCTCGCCGCCGACCTTGCCCGGCGAGGAGCGGCTAACGTGGAGCTCACCGCGCGGGCCGATGGTTCAGCCCATAGCCGAACAGGGTCCGTCTGTGGGCGGTGTCCACCGTCACCTTGGCGCTGAGGCCAGCGGCCAGCGGCACGCGCAGATCGGCCACGTCGTCGTCGAACACCAGCCGAACCGGTAGGCGCTGCACCACCTTGACCCAGTTGCCCGTCGCGTTCTCCGCCGGCAGCAGCGAGAAGCTATTGCCGGTGCCAGGGCTAAGGCTCGCCACGTGCAGGCGGTACAAACGATCCGGGTAGGCGTCGATCTTCACCGTCGCGGGCTGGCCGGGGCGCATGTAGGCCAGCTGATCCTCCTTGAAGTTCGCTTCGACCCACAGGCGAGGGGCGGCCAGGGTGAACAGGGCCTGGCCAGCGTTGACGAAGTCGCCGACCTGCAGCTGCTCCACCCGGGTGACGACGCCATCCTGGAGCGCACGCACGGTGGCGTAGGCTTGGTTCAGCTTGGCGCGATCCACCGCCGCCTGAGCCGTACGTACCGAGGCGTTCTGCGCCAAGGGTCCGTTGGCCTGGCCGCCGAGGCTGGCCAGGATATTGGCCTGCTGCTGCTGGGCGCCTGCGAGCTGCGCCTTATCGTTGGCTACGGCTTGCGCCGCTGCATCGAGCTGGCTCTGGGACGAGACGCCGGAGGCCGTCATGGCCGTCTGT
>CAXTRP010000096.1:0-9061 GCA_964246615.1 uncultured Caulobacteraceae bacterium
CCGACAAACGCCACGGCTGCGCGTCATCGGGCCGCACTAGGAGCAGGCTGAAGCGGCTGGCATGCCAAGCAGGCCGACGCCTGGAGCGACGGCGTGTAAGCCGAGCGTAACCCATGACCACCTATCCGATGCCCTCTGCGGACGCGACCGCGGGCTTGCAAGCGCTCCTGGATGCGGCGGCGAGAGGGGGGCAGAGCTTCACACTGCCGGCAGGAGGCTATCGGCTGGCCAGCACGGGCCTCGGCTACAGCAGCAACGCCAACATCATCATGGTGGGCGACCTCTATAACGACCTCGGCCCGCTGGTGGGCACCCTCTACTGCCTGACCAACCGCACGGCCGGGCGGCTCTCCAACGTGACGGTGACCGGCCAGGGTGGGGCCTTCATCGGGTCCACGTCGGCTCCCAAGGGCGCCACCCGCAAGGGGCTCGGCATCGTCGCGACGGACGGCTTCAACGTGTCGGGCGTCCAGACCGCGGGACCGCTCACCGGCTTCGGGATGGAGGTTAAGAACTCCACCAGCGGCACCCTGACCAACCTGACGCTCAACTCCGGCGCAAACGTGCCGGGCGCCGACGGGCTGCATTTCTTTGGCGCGGTCTCCAAGGTGACGGGATCGAACATCTCGGTGTCGAGCGGCGACGACGCCTGCTCCTTCACCTGCGAGAACAGCGAGTCGATCAACGCCCTGATGCAGCGGATCAGCCTGACCGGGCTGACGCTGAACAGCGACGCCTTCTCCTGCATCAAGTTCTTCACCTCGACCACCACCGGACGGGCGGTCATCACCAACGTGCAGGTCGCCAACGTGAAGGGGACGATCACCCAGGGACCGACGGGCTGTCCTCTGATGATGGAGAACACGGGTTTCGCCCAGGGCTGCGTGATCAGCGACATCACCCTGACCAACTGCGACCTGAACTTCGGCGCGGCGACCCAGGCGGGGCCGACCGCCTATCTGACCAATGTCAGCAACGTGACGATGACCGGCATGACGCTGCGCGGACGTCGCCAGGGCCAGTTCCTCCGCGCGGTCCGCTGCCAGGGGCTGACCCTGACCGGCGAGGTCTGGGACACCATCCCGGGATCGAGTCCTGGCGACATGATCCAGCTCGAAGAGTGTGGAAACTACAACATCAATGTCGTGGTGCGCTCGGCCAACGGGACGCGCCTCGGCTCGATCACGACCTCCAACACCAAGACGGACGGCGCCATCCGCTATATCGGGATCAACGGCGGCTGATCCTGGCCGCAGCGGCTCACGGGAGCTGCGGCTCGGGCAGCTCGTCCGACGCGCGGGTCACAAACACTGCGAGGCTGCGGCGCAGGGTGGCCTGCATGGCGGCGAAGGCGAGCAGGACGCCCCCGACAAAGCCGCCTGTGGCCAGGAGCCATGCCTGCAACTCGCCCGTGGCCCCTCGCGCGCAGAGGCTCGCCAGTAGCAGACCCGCAGCCGTGGCGCCCAGCCCCGGGCTGACCGCACGGACGACGTCTCCCCAGGTGGTGGGCGTCGCGCGGACAGCGAAGGCCAGCATGATGAGGCTGAGCAGACCCGAGACCGATACGTAGGTCTTCACCAGCACGGGCAGGCCGAACCGCACCGTAAGGGCGAAGGCCAGTACAGTAAGCAGGGTGTTGGCGAGGCTCAGGAGGAACTGGCGCCGCGCCAGGCCCCCCGCCATCAGCATCGCACCGCTATAGGAGGTGATCGACTGCAGCGCGCCGAGCGGCGCGAGCCAGCCGACGATCGGCGCGACCCCCGCCCAGCGCTGCGACAGCACCGCATGCATGGGGAAGGCGAGCCCGAAGGTGAGATAGGCCATGGCCGGAAAGGCCAGCGCCGCGGTCGCGGAGAAGACGCCGCGCACCGTCTTGCGGACGCGCAAGGCGTCCAGCCGCGCCCGGCTGAGCGTCGCGAACAGCACCGCGCTCGATGGCCAGGTGAGCGCCATCAGCGGGATCATCATGAACTGGTAGGCAAGCCCGTAGATCCCCACCGCCGCCGCGCCCAGGATCGCCCCGATCAGAAGGTTGTCGCTGTTGCGCGAGAAGAAGCTCAGCACGTTGGTCGCCAGCACCCATCCCCCGAAGGTCAGCAGCGGCCCCAACCCGCGCCAGCGAAGCTCCAGCCTGAGGAACGGGCGCGCCGACCAGGCGAAGCTCGCCATCTGCAACCCCTGGGTCAGGAGGTTGTAGAGGACGAGCGCCCAGACCCCCGCCCCAAGCATGGCCGCCACGACCGCCGAGACGAAGGCGATGAGCACCGAGCCGGCCTCCACGGCCGCGATGCGGCCGTAGCGCAGCTCCCGCTCCAGCAGCGCGCGGGGCACGCTGGAAGAGACGCTGAGCAGCACCACCACAGACATAGCCGCCATCACCGGCCCTAGCCCGCGCATGTGCAGGAGCGCCTGGATCGGAAAAGCCGCGCTTCCCAGCGCCAGAGCGGCCACAAGGCCAAGCGTGGCGGTAATGGTGAAGGCCGCCGCCACCTGCCGCCCGCTCAGCGTTTCACTCCGCACCACAGCGCTCGAGAGGCCGAGGTCGGTCATCAACGCCAGGAAGAACAGGAACGGCCCGGTGAAGACGACCAGTCCATAATCGGCCGGCGCAATGAAGTGCGCCAGCACGATGTTCATCACAAACTGAAGCCCGCTCCGGTAAAGACTGAGCGCGGACATCGAGGCCATGTTGCGGGCCAGCATGCGGTCTCCTTCCGCCAGCGCGCCCTGCGCCGCCGCAGAGGCTTTCTCACGGAGCAAGCGAGCCGCCCCGCTCGTAAGATCATAGCAAATGCGGCATAGACCGCTGCCAGGCCACCGCTTGTCGCTATCACAAATGAAGGCGCAGGGCCAAAGGCGACCGTTTAACAAAGGGGGGCGAGGTCTGCAGGGCCGCCCAGGCGAGGAGACCGGATGCGAATACTGCACCTTAGTGCGCTTTATCCGCCCCACATACTGGGTGGTGCGGAACGCTCGGTCTCCATGCTTGCCGAAGCGCAGGTGGAGCTCGGTCACGACGTGACGGCGGCCTGCATCTCACGCGAAGGCTGGGCTCGGGAGCGTCGCAACGGCGTGGCCGTCCACCGCATGCCGCACGAGAACGACTTCTGGATGGAGGACTGGCCCCAACACAGCCAGGCTGAGCGCCAGATCGCCAAGTTCAAGCAGCAGTTCAACGTCGCCATAGAGCGTCACTTCGGCGCCGTGCTGGACGAGGTGCGGCCCGACATCGTCAACACCCACTCGCTGGTGGACGTGTCCACCCGCACCTGGCTGGCGGCCCACAGGCGAGGCGTCCCCATCGTGCACACGCTTCGGGAGTACGACCTGCTCTGCGCCACCAGCTCGCTTTACCGCGACACCGGCCCCTGCCGCGGTCGCCACCTGAAATGCCGCGCCTTGACCTTCACCAAGGCGCTGGACCAGCGCTACGTCAGCGCCGTCAGCGCCGTCGGCTCGGAGGTGCTGCGCCGTCACCTGGCGGAGGGGTTCTTCAAGTCGGTTCCGGCGAACCTGCAGCGGGTGATCTGGAACGCCGCGGAGATCGAGGGCGTCGACCGCACCTATGTCCGGCCGGCGCGCCCGCCCGGACGGCCCTTCACCTTCGGCTATCTTGGCCGGATCAGCCCGGAGAAGGGCGTGGACGTCCTGCTCAAAGCCTGTCGGCTGCTGCCTGTGGGCGGCTGGCGTCTGGTGATCGGAGGGGCGGCGCCCAACTCCACCGCGCCCGAGCAGGCCCTGGCGGAAGGTCTCCCAGTGGAATTCGCCGGCTTCGTCAAGCCCAAGGCCTTTTTCGAGGACGTGGACGTGCTCGTGGCGCCCTCGCTGTGGGCCGAGCCGCTCGGCCGCACCGTGCTGGAGGCCTATCGCGTCGGCGTTCCGGTGATCGGTGCGGACACGGGCGGCGTGGCCGAACTGATCCGCGATCCCGCCTGGCTGGCGCCTCCCGGCGACGTGGAGGCCTTGGCGGCGCACATGCGTCGCGTGCTTGAGGCCGGCCCGCTGGCCCTCCCCTCGCCCTCCTGCTTCGTCCGGGTGGTGGAGGAGACGCGCGGCGAAGTGGTCGCCCGTCGCTTCCTGGACCTCTATCGCGACACCCTGCTGCACGTGCGTTCACAGGGGCGCGCCTCGCGCCAGCGGCGCCCTGATGCGCGCGACCAGCCGCTCTTGGTCTCCCCTATCGGGGGAGGGGGACCGCGAGCGGTGGAAGGGGCGGCGCTGCAGCCTGCCGACGGCCCTCAGTCGGCTTAGCCGATAGCCGCCCCATCAGGCAGATCTTTGCGGGTCGCCCCCTTGAGCGGGATGAGCCTAGGCGGAATCGCTCCTGTTCCGTCTCCCCAGGGCTCGTCCCTTGGGGCCAGGGCGCGCCGACCTGCCGGTTGAAGGGGTGCGCCATGGATGTTTGGAACACATCCGGGAAGGACGGAAAGCACAGACGATCCTAAGCAGGATCATCCTGCTCTAGATCAGTGTCGATGTTCGGTTTTGGGCGCGGACGAGGCTGTTAAGCAAGACGTCGCCGAGCGCTGCAACTTGAGGCGCCTCCAGTACGCTCGCGTGGTCGCCGGAGGCGCGGTAGACTTCCAGATCGCCGCGAACGACCTTGCGCCATCCGGAACAACCGTCCAGGTCCGGTTCGCCGTCGCGCGAACACAACAGCAGCACGTCGCCGCGATAGATCTGCGGCCGGTAGCGGAGGGACGCGGCCTCGACCTCGGTGGTCAGGGCGGCCATGACCGGCCGGGGCGCCGTTCCGTCCCGTCCTCCGACCGCCTGCAGGACCGAGCGGGCCCGCCGCTTGACGGCCTGGTAGGGCGAGGTGGCGTTGACCGCGTCGAGCATCACGAGGAGGCGCACCTCCTCGCCCTCCTGCTCCAATTGGCGCGCGGCGGCGTAGGCCATCACGCCCCATCGGCACCAGCCTCCAAGATAATAAGGACCCCGTGGCTGGTGTCGGCGAAGCGTACGCACCAGCTCCGCCCCAACCTCGGCGGCGTCGAGGCGGCCGCCGGACGCAGACCGTTCCGCCACCGCCTCCAGGTTCAGGCCGATGAAAGGCTGGTGCGGGGCGAGGCGTGCCGCGAGCGCGCGTAGTTGCGGGCCGACGTCGAACCAGATCAGCGGCGGCCGATCTCCCTGCGGCTGAAGCGGGATGACGGCGTTGAGAGCCGGCGCGGTCGGCGCCTCGTCCAGTCGCGCGGCCATGGCCTTCAGGTCGGTCGCGGCGAACAGGTCCGCCATGGTCAGGCTGCGCTCGAACTCCGCCTCGATCCGGCGCAGCAGCCTCAGGATCAGGATGGAGTAGCCGCCGAGATCGAAGAAGTTGTCGTCCGGTCCGACCTCCGCGACACCCAGAACTTCGCGCCAGATCTGAGCCAGCCGCGCCTGGGCGGATAACGGCGCGCCATCGCGCTCCACTGTCTGTGAAACGTCCCGGTCTGGCGGCGGCGGAAGCGCCTTGCGGTCGATCTTGCCGTTGGGCGTAAAGGGCAGGACGTCCAGGACCACGAACCGGGCGGGAACCATGTAGTCCGGCAGGCGCCGACCAAGCGCGTCGCGGAGCAGCTGGGGATCGAGCCGCTCGCCGGTCCTGGGCGCGACGTAGCCGATCAGCCTCGCCTCGGCGCCCTCTCCCGCCACGACCGCCGCCGCATGCGCGACGCCCTCGCAGGCCAGCAGCGCCGCCTCGACCTCGCCGAGTTCGACACGGTAGCCGCGGAGCTTGACCTGGTGGTCGGTGCGGCCGAGGCAATCCAGGGCGCCGTCCTTTCGGCGCCGCACCAGATCGCCCGTCCGGTACAGCCGCTCTCCGGCCCGAACCACGAAGCGTTCGCGGGTCAGGTCGGGGCGGCCGCGATAGCCGCGCGCCAGTCCCTCTCCGCCGATGTGCAGTTCGCCCACCTCGCCGACACCGACCCGGCGGCCCGCCTCGTCCAGCACATGCAGGTGGGTGTTGCGGATAGGCCAGCCGATGCAGGGCGCCTCGTCGCTCGGCTCCACCCGAGCGCGGGTGGACCAGACCGTAGTCTCGGTCGGGCCGTAGACGTTCCAGAGCGCATCGCAGCGCGCGAGCAGCAGGTCAGCCAGCTCCCGGCTGAGCGCCTCGCCGCCGCACAGCAGCGTCAAACCTGCACCACCCCGCCAGCCAGCCTCGATCAGGAAGCGCCACTTGGACGGGGTGGCTTGGACGAATGTGCAGCCGGCCTGGTGCATGAGAGCGGCCAGCGCCTGCGGGTCCTTCGCCTCGGACGAGCCCGCCAGCACGACCCCACCCCCCGTGGCCAGCGGCAGGAAGAGTTCCAGGACCGAAATGTCGAAGGCGGTCGTGGTGGAGGCCAGCATGCGGTCGGCCGTGGTGAACTGAAGGTCCTCGTGGAAGGCGCAGATAAGATTGGCCACCGCGCCATGGGTGATCTCCACCCCTTTCGGCCGACCTGTCGAGCCGGAGGTGTAGAGCACGTAGGCGAGGTCGGACAGGCCGACCTGGGGCGCCTCCAACGTCGGTGGCGACGCCTTCGCCAGGACCTCGATGAGAAGGCGGGGCGTAGACCCGGCGTCGAGCCGGCCGTCGAGCGCGGTCTCGCTGACCATCAACGCCGGCTCGGCGTCTTCCAGGATCAGCGCCAATCGCTCCTCGGGGAAGTCGGGATCCAGGGGCAGGTAGGCCGCTCCGGCGCGCAGCACGGCGAGCATGGCGGCGACCATTTCGGCCGATCGCGTCAGGTGAAGCCCTACCAGATCGCCTGTCTGTAGGCCGGCCGCGAGAAGGTGGGCCGCCATCCGACGCGACGTCGTCTCCAGCCAATGATAGCTGTAGTCGCGGCCCTGGAAGATAAGGGCGCGGGCTTCAGGTCTGAGCGCCGCCTCGCCGACGATCATTTCGTGCAGGCAGACGCGTCGTTCGATGGGGACCGGAAAGACTTGCGCCGACGCCGCGCCGGATGGTTTGACGCGAAGCTGCGTCGAGCCTTCAAGGGTCCCAAGCCCACGCGCCATCACGCCCTGTCCTTCGCCCAAGCCAGACGAATGGCTCTGATCAAACGACATGGAGCAAGCTCACTTGTCATACGCCTTTGTTAAGATGTTGCAGCATCATCCACTTGGCTTTAACCTCTAAGACCAGAATTTTCTCCCGCATGGGTTGGATTAATGCGTGGCGCCAAGATCATACAGGAGCGCTGACCTTCGGTGTTTGTCTTTCGCAGGCTTGGCGAGCGTTTTGGGAACATGGTGCGGCAAGGTGACGCCAACCTCTGTTCTTTCGCGGAAGATCACATCCGATGTGCTCCGCATATGACGTTTCGCAGTTGCGAGGGCGGTGGCTAGGTCCAACTGAGAAGCCTGGAGGCTGAGTTGGACGCAGCGTTGAGCGGATACGCCTCGGGCACGCCCGCTGCTGTCTCGAAGGTCGTGCGGCGGCGACTTGAAATCTGCGCCTTCGTCTGTCTTGCGGCGGCCAATTGGGTCCTCGCCGCGGCGGCGCCGTCGGCGGTCTTTTCCTGGACGTCGCTGCTGATCTTCGGCTGGGCGACGCTGCTGCTCATCCGCAGCCATTCGCGCGCGGCGATCCTGCTGCTGCCGCTGATCATCACCCGGGGCGCCACCATGGTGTCGCTGTTGTTCATCGAGGCCGGATCGTTCATGCCCGAAATCGGTCGCGTCGGCGTCTCCGGCGACGCCAGCGCCTCGTTCGCCGTCTTCACCACGCTGTTCTATCTCGTCTACGCGCTGGTCTTCGCCTCGGGGGAGCGGGTGGTCATGCAGGCCTTCACCTCGCCGCTGCTGGAGCGGGTCTCAGCACTGCTGCGCTGGCCGATCGTGGCCTTTTGCGCGATCCTGATGCTGCTGGCGCTCGCGCACGGCGCACAGACGGGCTTTCCCCTCTTCCAGCACATCGACCGCTTCTACTACCGCCGCTTCTACAGTGGAGGGTTGGTGCTTTCCCTGCTGGACGACAAGTTCCTCTATGGTGCGCTTCTCGGAAGTATCGCCTTCGCCCGCGACGCCAGGCCGCTACTGCGCTGGAGCGCCATGGCGGTCCAGGGATCGCTGGTCATCACCTTCTTCATGTTCGGCGACAAGTTCTTCACCCTGCTGACCATGTGCACCTTCTTCGCCATGCCGTACCTGCTCCGCAACGAGAACGCGTTGCTGAAGACCTTGGCCCGGTCCTGGCTGCCGGCCACGGTCCTGCTTGGGGCCACCTTCAGCGCGACACTGTTCATCTATTCCAATTACGGAGAGGCGCCGCTTTCGGTCGGCATGACCCGGCTCGGCGACCGGATCGCGGGACAGGGCGAGCTCTGGTTCGTCGCCACCCAAGACGACCGCCGCCTGCTGGACTACAACGGCTCGGTGGTGAGCGCCTACCGGGCATCACTCACTGCGCCCGACCCCGCGGTGTCGGACTTCGAGAACGGGATGGAGACCTACTTCTTCATCGACCGCTACATGCCCCAGCCGCTCCGCCGTTCCTTCATCCGCGCCCAGGGTTGGGTGCAGCTGACCATGGGGTCGGAAGCCATGGTGCTGGCCAACTTCGGCTATCTGGGCGTGGCGCTGCTGATGATCGGCGGCGGAGTGGCGACGGCGCTACCGGCGCTCTACCTGCGACGCGCCTTCGCTTCGGAGTTCCCGATCTCGATCGCCTTGGCCATCCTGATCTCGATGCAGGCCTACATCACCCTGCAGCAGGCCGCCGTATGGCCGCTGTTCGCACGGGGCCAGATCAACCGCTTTCTGCTGGCTGGAGTGTTTGAGACCGTGTTGCTGGCCACCAACTGGGCGCAGACACAGGGACTGCGGCCTCTACGTCGGACCGACGATTTCGTCCGGACCTAGCGGGCGTAAGACTTGGCGACCCGGTGCGCCGGCGGAGCAGCGCGTGCGCGGCTTTTCGCGATGGATCCGCGGAGAAAGAAGGCGAAACCGATCACCATCGCCGCGGCCACGTGGCTGAGCCGAAGATCGGATTCATGACCGGGCATGAACCCAGGTTAAGCTGATCATGGTGGCCGTCCAGTCGCCAAGGCGTCGCAGCCGCGTGGCGGCCGTGCTCAGT
>CAXTRP010000097.1:0-4875 GCA_964246615.1 uncultured Caulobacteraceae bacterium
ATCATGAGGAGGCTGGCGTCCAGGCCGGGGGCGTCGTAGGACTGGGTGAAGGTGTTGCGGTCGGGGTCGTAGCCGTGAGCCAGTACGTCGGCGTGGATGGTGTCTCTGAGGGCTTCCCACCGGTCGGCGGGCCCGTGCAGGTCTGGGTGGGTGCGTACCGCGGTGGCCATGCGGTCGTTGCGCAAGTAGTCCAGGAAGATGCGCCCAGTGCGTTCCTTCTTGGCCATGTTGATCAGGTAGCGGTTGGGCTCATCAGCGGCCATGACCTTGCAGACGTCGCGGGCGAAGGCTTTGGCCACGTCCCACTTCACGCCCACTGCATCCAGCGGCGTCACCACATGCAGGCCCTTGCCGCCCGTCGTCTTGCAGAAGCTGACCAGACCAAGCTCCTCCAGGCGGTCGCGGACTTCGCGCGCGCTCTCGATCACCACATCGAAGGCGACGTCGGGCGCAGGGTCCAAGTCGAACACCAGCCGGCCCGGCCGCTCGGGCTGGAAGGGCTCGCAATTCCAGGGATGCAGCTCCAGCGCGCCCGTCTGGGCCGCCGCCACCAAAGCTTCGATCCGATCGAACTGGATGTATGGCTTGCGGTCTCCGGAGACCTCCACCTCGGTGAACAACGAGGATTGGCCCTTGGCCACGTGGCGCTGGAAGAAGTTCTGCGCCCCGTTGATGCCGTCAGGCATGCGGATCATCGAGCAGGGCCGCCCCTTCACATGCGGTAGCAGCCATTCGCCGACCGCCTCGTAGTACTGCGCCAGCTCCAGCTTGGTGACCGGCTTCCCGTCACTGGCGTCCGGCCACAGCGGCTTGTCGGCATGCGAGATGGTGATCCCCATCACCACCTCGGAACCACGCGCCCTAACCGTCTTCACCGCGACGGTCTTCACCGCGGCGGCGTCGACTGCGGTGGTCTCGACCGGGCTGGTCGCCGACGGTGGCCCCCTCACCTGCGTGGTCGCGGCGGGGGCAGGCGTCTCCGCCTCGACCTCCACGGCCGGCTTGTCCTCCCGCAGCCCCTTGAACGAGGCCTGCCGGATGGAGCCGTCGCCGGTAAAGCCTGCGTACTGGATCTCCGCCACCAATTCAGGACGCACCCAGTGGACGCCGGGCGCCTTCTTTGGCGCGCCCTTGCCCTTGAAGGGGCTGATGTCGGTCTCCAGCGCCTTCAGGCGCGGCATGATCTGAGCCACCACATTGCGGCCGAAGCCTGTGCCCACCCGGCCCACGTGCACCAGCTCGCCCTCACGGTACACTCCGGCGATCAGCGAGCGGAAGGCGTCGCCAGTCGTGGTCCAGGCGCCGACGACTACCTCGTGGCCCTGCCGGCACTTGGACTTGCCCCAACTCTCACTGCGGCCCGACTGGTAGGGCGCGTCCAGCCGCTTGGAGACAATGCCCTCCAGGTCCATGCGGCAGGCCGACAGCAGGACCGCGTCGCCCGCGGTGATGAAATGGTCGACGTAACGGATGTTGGCCGGGGCATCCTCGACGTTGGCCTGAAGCCTCGCCTTACGCTCCACCAGGGGTAACGGCCGCAGGTCTTGGTTGTCCGCGAACAGCTGGTCGAAGACGAAGAACACTAGGTCGGCCGTCTTCGCATCCGAGATCGCGGCCTGCAGGGCGGCGAAGTCCGGCGCGCCGGTATGGTCGAGCGCCGCTACCTCTCCGTCGAAAATCCCGTCGGCGAGGCCTGCGCCGCTGGCCACGACCTCCGGGAACTTGGCTGACCAATCCAGACCGCTCCGGCTGAGCAAGCTGGCCTTGCCGCTGGTGGTGCGTAGCTGCATGCGGTAGCCATCGAACTTGATCTCGTGCGCCCAGCCAGGGCCCGAGGGCGGCTTCTCCAAGGATTTGGCTAGCTGCGGCTCGATGAAGCCCGGCAGGGCGGCCACGCTCTTCGACCTCGCGGCAGAGGCTTTCGGCTTGACTGGGAGGAGCAGCCCGGGAGGTGCGCTGTCGTCGCGGTTGCTTTGCCAAACCGACCCGGCGGCCGCACCCTTGGCGGTCATGAAGGGCGTTGGAGCCTTACCTTTCCCGTTGGCGATCTCGGCCATGGTGCGGTGCGAAGCGACGGAGCGGTCGTCGTCGGTCGGTCCAGGATCGCCCTCCACTGCGCCTTCGTCGCGGTGCTTGATCAGCAGCCAGGCCGCCTTGCCGCGGCTGTCGCGCTTGGTGCGCACCAGCACGAAGGAGCCGTGCATCCGCTCGCCCTCCATGACGAACTTCAGCTCGCCCTTGGCCAGCACCTGATCGATCTTCTCGAAACCCTTTTCTGGCACCCAGAAGCCCCTGTCCCAAAGCATCACCGTACCGCCACCATATTGACCCTTGGGGATCGTGCCCTCGAAATCGCCGTAGTCCAGCGGATGGTCCTCCACCTCCATGGCCATGCGCCGGTCTTTGGGCTCGAGCGACGGTCCCCTGGGGACGGCCCAAGAGCGGAAGGTCCCCTCGTGCTCGAGCCTAAGGTCGAAATGCAAGTGGCTGGCGGCGTGCTTCTGGATGACGAAGCGCAGCGCCTTGGATGGGACGACCTTGGCGTCCTTCCCTGACGGCTCGAGCGTCTGCGAGAAGTCCCGCATCTCTTGATATCTGGCGAGCTTGGTTGCGACCACGGCCTGCTCCGACTCAGCCTAGTGTCCTGAACGAGCGCTTGGGCCACGCGATCCTGAACCGCTTCAGCATGGCGTGAATCCTTATCCGCCCGCGCGTGTTTTGAAGACCAGGAGATCTCCATGCCCCAAGCTTCCGAGCACCGCCGGTTCAGCGTCCACGCCCGCCACGTCGAGGCGCACCACGCCCGGGTTTTAGAAGAACGATCCTTCGAGGCGGCGGCCGTCGCCTATGTCGAGGACCTGCACGCCATCGGCGGCGAGCACGAGATCAGTGTCGTTGTGCGCGAACTCGACAGCGGTCACGAGCACTGCTTCCGCATCGACCTGGAGTCCGGCGACACTGCAGCTTGCGGCTAGGCGGCGCGGCTCGTCGAACGAATCATCCCGATCCTCGTTGAGTCGATCGCGTTACTTTGTAGCCGTCTTGGGGACTTCGACATGGCCTACCGTCCGACCTGGCAGGGACATCTGAAGCTCTCGCTGGTGACCTGCCCGGTCGCCCTCTACACGGCGATCAACTCCGGGGGTGACGTCCATTTCAACCTGATCAATCCCAAGACCAACAACCGCATCAAGATGATCACGACCGACCCGGACACAGGGCCGATCGACCGGTCCGAGCTGGTGAAGGGCTATGAGGTCTCCAAGGGCGAGTACATCCTGCTCAGCAACGAGGAGATCGCTTCAGTCAAATTGGAGAGCACCAAGACCATCGAGATCGAGCGGTTTGTAGCGGGTGATGAGATTGACCGGCTCTACTGGGACAATCCTTACTTCCTGGCGCCGGACGGCAAGCTTGCCCAAGAGGCCTTCGGAGTGATCCGCACCGCCATGGAGAAGTCGGGACAGATCGCGTTGGCTCGAGTGGTGATCGGGACCCGCGAGCGCATCCTGGCGCTGGAACCTCGCGATCAGGGTATCCTGGCCTACACCATCCGCACAGACGCGGAGGTGCGAAAGCCCGACGAGATCTTCGCCGGTATTAGCGACAAGGCGGCCGATCCCAACATGATCGCCATCGCCGAAAAGATCATCGAGCAGCAAGAAGGCCCCTTCGATCCCAGCCAGTTCGTCGACCGCTACGAGGAGGCGTTAAAGGCGCTGATCGAGGACAAGAAGAAAGGTCACACGCCGGCGAAGGTCACTGAGCCCGAGGACACCAACGTGGTCGACCTCATGGAGGCGCTTCGCGCCAGTCTCGGCGCTCGGGGTAAAACGCCTGCAAAGGCTGATCCGAAATCGAAGCCGAAGCCAGCCTCAGCTAAGGCAAAGACGGCTAAAGCCAGCTAAGCGCCGCCGGCTTTGTAGAAGGCGTCAAGGGGGCTCTGTCAGCCCAACCTGTACCTGCCGCTTATCGGGCGGTAACCGCCCTCCCCTAGTCGGCTGTCCATGCCCCGCAAGCAGACGCCCAAGCCGCCGCCGGACCCGTTCCGCTGGTTTGACAGCTCGCCTGAGGTGATCCGGCTGGTGGTGATGATGTACGTCCGCTACCCGCTGTCGCTGCGCAACGTAGAGGACCTGCTGCACGAGCGCGGCATCGACATCTGCCATGAGACTGTGCGGCTCTGGTGGCGGCGCTTCGGGCCGATGTTCGCCAACGAGATCCGCCGCAAGCGGGTGCAGGCCATGCGCCAGCAGACCCAGTGGCGCTGGCACCTAGACGAGGTCTACGTCCGCATCAACGGTGAGATGCGCTACCTCTGGCGGGCGGTGGACCATGAAGGCGAGGTGCTAGAGTCCTTTGTCACCAAGGAGCGGGACAAGGCTGCAGCGCTGAAGTTCATCAAGAAGGCGCTAAAGCGCCACGGCTCCCCCAAGGCGATCACCACCGACGGTCTGCGCTCCTACAAGGCCGCCCTGAAAGAGCTCGGCATCGCCGATCGCCAGGAGATCGGTCGCTGGGCCAACAACCGGGCTGAGAACTCACACCAGCCATTCCGACGACGAGAGCGCGCCATGCTCAGGTTCCGGAGGATGAAAACACTCCAGGCCTTCGCCTCGGTGCACGGCGCCTTTCACAATCATTTTAACCAGGAGCGCCATCTCGTCAGCCGACAAACCTACAAGGACCGACGCTCAGCCGCCCTGGCTGAGTGGCGCGCAGTCGCGGGATAGAGCCAGCTCGGGTGTGAACCGGCGTGGAAGTTTGGCTCTGACGCAGATTTGGTGGTGAGGATCAGGTGGCGCCGATGACCCGGGCCTGCAGGAGATCCAGTTTCCCGCGCCCGTACATCTGCCGCTTCACGAGCTTGAGCTT
>CAXTRP010000097.1:4975-9051 GCA_964246615.1 uncultured Caulobacteraceae bacterium
CTCAGGGCGCCGCCATCCACCTTCTCCGATCGACGACGGCGGCCGGCCCACTCGCTGACGACGCGATAGCAACCGCGGAAGCCCTGGCGCTTGAGCTGTCGCCACAGCTCCATGGCGTTGTGAGCGCCCGCCGCCCATTGGGCGTCCAGCCAAGGCAGGTAGATTTCAAGCGAGCTCTGGCGAGTGTGGAAGACGTCTGAGCGCTGCCCACGAAGCACGTGGCGGATCATGTTTCGGCTGTGGCCGGTCCGCCGGACGATCTCCTTGATGCCCAAGCCCTGGTCCGCCATGGCGAAGACCACCTTGTTGGTTTCCTCTCGCCGGACGTAGCCTTCGTATTGCAGGCGCTCAGCGGCGGTGAGGAGTTCGGGGTTGATGGTCGCTGCGCCGATGGCGCTGCGGATCTGGCGCATGGACTTGCGCACGGCGTCGAGGAAGGCGCGGCTGGCGTTCTCCATCAGATGCCAGCGGTCGGCCACCTGCACCGCCTGAGGCAGAGCCCTAGCAGCGGCGAGGGCGTAGGCGCCGCCACGATCGCGCGCCACCGTGTGGATTTGGGGTTGCTCCAAGAGCCAAGCCTGGGCGGTGGCGGGTTCTCGGTCCGGTAGCAGGGCGATGGTCTTGCGCCGCTCGAGGTCGCAGATCAGGGTCCCGTAACGGTGGTTGCGCCGCCACGCCCAATCGTCGATGCCGATCACCGTAGGCGGTGCAAAGCGCGGGCTGCCGCGCCGGCGCACCACGCGCAGCAGGGTGTCGTTGCTGGTCGGGACCATGAGACGGCGAGCGAAGTTCGCGGCGGGTCGCCCGCCCAGAGCCAGGCCGAGATGATGCACGAGATCGTCCAGACGTGTCGTGCGCCGGCCCCACGGCGCCAAGATCCCGGGAGCAAAGCGCTCGGTGAAGATGCGGCGCCCGCAGAGCACCGCGTCGCAATAGAACCGTCGCGCCAGCAGCACGAGCTGGACCGACCTACCCGCCCAGGGCAGATCGGAGAGGCAGCGTCGATACCGGCTATGGACCCGTTTCGCCGGCGCCTGACAGCCTGGACATGGGCTGGTCTGACCAGACGAGCGCACGATCACCACCAAGGCCTCACCGGCTTGGTCGACCCTGTCCACCACCAAGCCTGGAGGTACAAACGCCGACGGACGGAGCACTTGGCGCATGGCGTCATTTCCTTCGCGAAAACAACGTCAGCAAACCGCTGCATTCCATCAAAACTGAGTCAGAGCCAACTTTGGACGCCGTTTGACAGCCAAGTCGCTGGCCAGCTGGGTGTGCCGCCGGGCGAGGCCGCTGGCCACGTCGCCCAGTTCCTGCCGCAGATCATGGATCACCTCAGCCCCAACGGCCAGGCACCTGTAGACGGAGGCGGCGGCGAGCTGCAGGGATTGCTAGCGCGCTTTGGCATCTAGCCCAGCGCATGACCATCAAAGAGCTAAAAGGATCACGTCTATAAAGAAGATACTTGCAGGTCTGATTGTGGCTGCCATCAAGACACAAAGTATCCCTGAAAGTCGACGTCTGGAAACCTCATTGGTTATCGTGCGCCGTCCGTCGGACCAATCGACTCACAATTAGGCGCGAAGGCGTCAGGCGTAGGGCTCGGCTGTGGTGCGCTAACGATCGAGTAGCGCGAAGGCTTTCCCATCGCTTCGGGCTCGCGCTCGTCGTGGAGCCCTGCGGCGCGATAGGTCGTTGGATCGGCTCCGTAAGCGGCCTTAAAGGCGCGGCTGAAGGGCGCCGGGCCTGCATATCCCACGCTTTGCGCTATGACCTTGAGCGGAACGTCCGTGGTCGCGAGAAGTCGGGCGGCGACCCGCAGACGGACCTTTTGGACGAAATCGATCGGCCCCTGCTGAAAGGCGCGGGAGAAATGCTCAGCAAAGGATGCCCGGCTCATGCCCGCATGCGCCGCCAGGCTCTCGACGGTGTGGGGCGCGGCTGGCGCCTCGACCACAGCCAAGACCGCGCGGGCGAGACGAGGATGCTGCAGCGCTTCAAAGAGCGGTGAACCTCCCCGATCGCGAACAAGGTGCAGGCGCAGCAACGTGACCAGACACTGTTTCATCAGCGCCTCAATCATCGCTTGAGTACCGAGACTGGGACCGGCGACTTCAGCAAGCATCAGGTCGAAAGCGGCCTGCATTAAAGGGTGCGTTGAGCCATCCTTGACCATCGGTTCGTGGAGAAGGCCAAATAGACCAAGGCCGCCGTTGTAGGACGCAGAAATCGCCCCACACACCAGCAAGATTTCGGCTGGTCCCTCACCCGTCGTGAACTTGATGAGCCCGTCCCCCAATAGGGAGCAGTGGTTGTCAGCTTGCACCACTTCTGTGATCGCGTCCGCGTCACCCAAAACGTGAGGCTGGCGCGCGGGTACGATGATGACGTTTTGCGGCCCGAACGGCACCCAGGCGCCGTTGCCGACCCGAATGGCGCCCGAGCCCTTGAGAACATAGTGGACGGTGACCGCCTCGAAGGAGGGATAGGCAAGCTGTCGTCCCTTCCGGATTTCACAAACGGAAAAGGCATGCAGCCGGACAGCCAGCGTCGTCAGGAGGCGATCAAGGGTGTCCACCACCAGTCAGGTCTTCCGTCGTCAGCGCAGATTATGCGCCCCATCTCACCACCTGACGAGAGGACTGAAGCGCCATATCGACACCATCGGGCAGGGAAGCGCTGACCGGGTTTAATCTTATCCCGGCTGCGGAGAAGGGCGACAGGCGAAGCGCTTTCCGCTGGTGGGAAACGCCGCCGCTCGCGATACGCGAGTGGCGGCGCGCCGTATGCCAGGAGCCGGATCGCCGCGATCGGTAAGAGATCAGGTTCTCAATTCGTTCGCGATGCGCTGCGTGATCATGGTGTGCTCCTTGAAGGTAGCCAGGGCGAGCGTAGCCAAGTGACGACCCTGCATCTCCGCCATGTCAGCTGGCGCAGAGGAAGAATTATTGAGGTAGGCAGTGGCGAGGTCACGAAGAAAGACGTGGTTCTCATATTGCGCGTCGATATAGGCCTGATCGAAGCTAATGCCATTTGAAGACGACTTGATCTTCTCCAACGTCGCCTGCGCTTTGGCGTCCATAGGCGGAACCTGAGTTCCAAGTTGCTTGAGCACAGTGGTCACGGCAATAGCTTCGGTCAGTTCGAAGCCTGCAAATTCACGCGCGTCTGGCTTGGTGGCGCGATCGACGGCGATTTGGCTTGTCGCCAGAGACAGTTCGGCGGGACCGATAACGCCCATAGCGAACTGGCGATGGGTATGTACGCCCGAGACGTCGGGCATTGGCATGGACATCGCATTCTGGCCCATGCGCGACTGCGCCGAAGCGGCGACAGGCATTGCAGCTAACATCGCGGCGGCGGTGATAAGGGTCCGGCGATCGGTGTTCATGAATGGCTCCAGCGAGCACGCTTGAGATTTGCGGAACTCGCAAGCCCAGCGGTCGGACAAAGAGACAACTGGCGTGACGTCATGTTCCGCTTCAAGACGGCTTCTGGACGGTCCGTCATCGGATCTGGAGGATGAAGCACAATCCTCTTCAGGATCGTGGACCGAAGCGGAAGCGCCGCATCATCTCACCCAGGCTACCCCCATACGCCGCAGCGAGGGCCACATGTGAGTGTCAAGCTTGAGCAGAGCTCACTTCGGCCCTGCGATATTCTCGGTATGCAGTTTGGCGGCTGCGGTCGTTTCCCAGGGAGTGGTGTAGCTGGACCGTAGCAGAGCCGCTCGCGATGCGCACCTTCATCAGGCATCATAGCGAGTGAGCAGCGAAGCGGTGGTCATCCGCGGTCATCGGCTATCTACGGCTGTATTTCAGGTCGTCCGGTAACCATTCCGATGAGGATAAACGACTATCAAAAGCTAATACATGTGGCGGCAGCTATCTCGAACCGATTGTCTGTAAGCCGCCCGTCGGCAGACGGCCAGCTGTCGTCATTCTCCGCTCCCATCGGAGCGTCCCTGAGCTGCCGCTCAAACGGCGAGTTTCTGGAGGTAAGCCAATGTCTGCAAAGTGCGCGAAGCACGTGGCTGTCAGCCCTCCTCAGACTTGCTAACGACGCCGTCATCT
>CAXTRP010000098.1:0-8991 GCA_964246615.1 uncultured Caulobacteraceae bacterium
CGCCGAGCAGGATGGCGGTGAGGTTCAAAGTCAAAAGGACGCAGAGCGCCACCAGGCTCAATCCCACCAGGAAAGCGACCGCCCCGGCTACCGAAATCTGTCCGGAAGCGATCGGCCGCGCCGCCGTACGCGCCACCTGAGCGTCAATCCTGCGATCCACGATGTCGTTGTAGGCGCAGCCGGCCGCGCGCATGGCCGTGGCGCCGACTGCGATCAGAGCCAGCAGCTGCAGGTCCGGCCAGCGCCCCGCCATGCCGTCGCCGAGCGCCACGCCCTGCCAGCCCGGAAGCATCAGCAGCCACACTCCCGCCGGCCTGTCGAAGCGCCCGAGCTTCAGCCAGGGGCGAAGGCCCGCAGGCGCGTAGCGGTCCACCCAGTTGTCGCGGGCGGCGTCGGGCAGGGGCGAGGCGATGCTCATGCGGCGGAACGACTCATCGGCGTAGGGAGGGTGGTCGCACGGCCGCGGTGACAAGGATCGCGGTTCGCAATCGCGGCGCAAGGGGCCATATAGCGAGTCCCGACCGCTTCGCATCGATTGAGTGCTCCGGCCCGCCATGCAGACCCGCAACCCCTTCTTCAACGAGGCCGCCAAGGTCATGGAGCAGGCCATAGGCCTCGCCCAGGCTGCCGGCGAGGAGGCGAAATCTGCGATGCGCGCCCAGGGCGACCGCATGGCCGCCGAGCTGGATCTGGTGCGTCGCGACGAGCTTGAGGCTGTGCGCGCCGTGCTCATGGCCGAGATCGCCGATTTGCGCGCCGAGCTGGCCGGGCGGCCTGAACGGGCGGCGCCCACGGCCACCACGCCGCCGCCGAGTTCTCCTGAGGCGTGACGGCGGTTGAGCGGTTCGCCGCGAGTCAGCTAGACTCCCCTTCGATGCGCCGCGGTCCGGCCTCGCGTTTCCCGCGCGTGGCCGCGGCGTCAGGATCGTAAGCCCATGGACACGCCTCACAACGAAGACGTTGAGATCGGCTTCGATCCCCTGGACGTCGTCGAGCGCGTTCTGGACGCCGAGAACCTGGAGTTCGACCGCACCGAGGACGGCGACCTCGCCTTCGCGCTTTCGGGCGACTGGAAGGACTATGAGCTGTGGTTCGCCTGGCGGCCGGAAGCGGACTGCCTGCAACTCTGCCTGTCCATCGACATGAAGGTGGAGAAGGATCGGCGCCCAGCCATGTGGGAGCTGCTGAGCCTTATCAACCAGCGTGTCTGGATGGGTCATTTCGAGTGCTGGGCCGAGGATGGGGAAGTGGTGTTCCGCCATTCCATGTCGATGCCGAGTGGGGAGCGGCCGACGCTCGGTCAGGCGGCTTCAATGATCGATGCGGCGGTGGAGGCGGCGGATCGCTTCTACCCGGCTTTCGACTTTCTGCTCCGCGGGGCCAAGACCCCGGACGACGCCATGGCGGCCTGCATGTTCGAGACGCAAGGACAGGCTTAAGGCGCGCTTCGGAGACCGGAATACCGCCGGGCCCGCGGCGGCCTTGTTCTTTCGACAGGCTCAAAATGAGCTCGGATCAGGCGCTGCGGGCTCCCGTCGGACCAGCCGGGCTTCGAAGGGCTTCCTCGCCGTGATCACATAGCCTGTGGTCAGGAAGTCGCTGGGGACGACACGGCTGAGCCACGCCGCCGGTCCGCTGAGAAGGGTGGCCAGCGGAACGAGCAATGCGGCGCAGAGCAGTGCGCCCCGGCCAGGTTCCAGCACCAGCCGGCTCTGCAGCGTCAAGATGGCCTCGGCCCACCCGTTGCGGGCGCGAACGTCCACCGCATCAAACTGCTGGAACAGTTTGGCCAGGCCGAAGCGGGTGAAGCGCCAGTAGTCGTGCGGCCGGTCATGGATCGGATAGATGAACGGGGTTGAGGCGATCAACAACCCGCCGGGTTTCAGGATGCGCTCGATCTCGGAGGCGGCCAGAAAGGGGTTGCCGACGTGTTCCAGGACCTCTGCGACCATCACGGCGTCGAATCGAGCGTCCGTGAAGGCCGAGGCGGTGATGTCGTCGATCAGGTCGGGTTGGCGGGCGTTGTCGACGTCGGTGCTGATCAGCTGCAGGCCTCGGGCCGTCGCCACCTCGCGCGCCAGAGCGGCAGTCTGGCCGTTGGAGCCGACGTTTAGAACCTGCGCGCCGAGCGGTAGGCGCTCCAGTTCCGTTCGAAGCCAGGGCTGCAGGTTCTTGCGCGAGAGCCTTTTGGACAGGCGCAACAGCCGCGCGCTCAGCCATCGTCCTGGTCCAGCCACACCGTTCCTCCCGCCCCAACTCAGTCCTAGCTGTTCGGTGCGGTTCGCGCGAGGCGGCGAAGCTCTGGTGCGAGAGGGAACGGGCGCCTAGATAGTTGCCATGGGCGTTTTCATCGACATCTTGATCGTTGTGGCCATGGCCGCGGTCGTCGCGAGCCTGGGGCTCGGTGTCTTTTCCTTCCTGAAAGGGGGGGAGCTGGGCCGAGAAAAGTCCAACAAGTTCATGCGCTATCGCGTGATGTCGCAGGCCGCGGCGATCGTGCTGATCACCATCGGCTTCATGTACAAAATGGGTCATCACTGACAGATCGTCGGCGGTCGGAGCCCCCATGGTCGTCCTGAACAAGATATACACCCGTACCGGCGACGCTGGCGACACGGGGTTGGCGACCGGCGAGCGGGTCAAGAAGTTCGACGGCAGGGTCGCGGCATACGGTGAGGTGGACGAGACCAACGCCTGTATCGGCCTGGTGCGTCAGCACACGGCGGCCGAACCTGTCATGGACCCCATCCTGGCCCGGGTGCAAAACGAGCTGTTCGATCTGGGCGCCGACCTCGCGACGCCGGAGCGCGACGGTCAGTCGCTCGGTTGGGAAGCCCTGCGCATAACCTCCAGCCAGGTAGACCGTCTGGAGGCCGATATCGACGCCTTGAATGCTGAGCTTTCTCCGCTCGCCTCCTTTGTATTGCCGGCCGGAACCGCCGCATCGGCGGCGCTGCACCTGGCGCGTACGGTGTGTCGGCGCGCGGAGAGGGAGGCGGTACGCCTGGCCTGCCAGCCTGGAGAGGCGGTGAGCGCGAGCGCCTTGAAGTATCTGAACCGGTTGTCGGACCTGCTGTTCGTCATGGCGCGCTACGCCAATGCGCAAGCCTCGGGCGATGTCCTCTGGACGCCGGGCGCGACCCGCTAGCCCTTCAAATCGAGGCGTCGGTTCATCGCGCGAGGATAAGGGTCGTCTGTACGCCGCCGCCGTTGAGCGCCCACTCCACGCGCCAGCCGTCCGGCCCCGGCCAGGCCTGGTAAGGCGCAGTGAGGGGGGCGGGCGGCTCCATCGTGAAGGCGCGCTCTGCGCCGCCGTCCGGCGCTTGCACCTGCAACAGGTGTCGGCCCACGACAAGCCGTCGGTTCTCGGCCAGCAGGGCGTAGCGGCCCAGGGCGCCGGCATGGCTGACTGCGGCGCTCGTTCCGTCCACCGCCAGCGTCAGCTCCGCGCCCGGCGCGGCGGCCCCCGCCACGGCGATGAAGCCAGCCGGATCATAGTCGATGGTCATGATGTCGGTCCTGGCGCTCCGGCCGAGCGGCATGGCGGCGTAGCCGGCCCGCACGGTCACGGCCGGGGTCACGGCGCCGGGTGCAGTGACCAGGGCGCCCTCCGCATGCACCGTGCGGCCTGCGAGCATGGCCGAAATGGCGTAGAGCCGTGGCTGGGGCGTTGCAGCCAGGCGTGTGCTCCAGGCGCCCATCCGATCGGTGGCGGCCTGCACCATCTCGCCCTCGGGCGAAGTGATCTCCACCCGCGACAGGGGCGGAGCAGAGCCGGTCACCCGCAGCATCCCGCCCGCGCCGACGGTCACCCCCGTCGCCCGGGGCGGGGCGAGGTAGCTGACCTCTTTGGACGCCTGCCCGGCGACTGGCGGCCCCGCAGCCGCTTCGATCCGCCGCCCGCAGGCGCCCAGGCCGAGCAATCCCAGCGCCAGTCCGAGCCGGGGAGCCGCTTTGGTGTAACGGAGCAGCTGGATCACCAGGGCGCTCGCCCTCCATCTCCCGCCGGTCGGCAGGGGATGCTACATCCCAGGGCCAGGGCCGGCCGGCAAGCCTGTAGGATCATCAAGGGGCCCTCATGACGAATGGCGCAAACCCATCCCCCGCACCCGTCCGCTCGGGTGCGATCAAGCCTGAACGGACCCGTTCCGCGCTGTCGGTCTGTCTGTTCTGTGGCTCGTCCAACAGCGCCGATCCCGCCTTCCTTGCGGCCGCCGCCACCTTCGGTCGCATCTTGGCGGAGGAGGGCGTTCGGCTGGTCTATGGTGGCGGCCGGCGGGGATGTGCTCGGGATCATCCCAACGTTCCTGCGTACCCAGGAGATCGTCTATGACGCAGTCGAAACGGTGACGGTCGCCACCATGCACGAGCGCAAGCGGATGATGTTCGATCAGTCCGACGCCTTCGCCGTGCTTCCCGGCGGCATTGGCACGCTGGAAGAGGTGGTGGAGTTGCTGTCGTGGAGGCGGCTCGGCCTTCACGCCAAGCCGATCGTGTTCCTGGACCAGAAAGGTTTCTGGGAGCCCTTCTTCAGCCTGATCCACCACACCGTTGAGGCACGGCTCACGCCGGCCTCCTTGAGCGAAACGTGGCAAGCGGTGGAACGTGCTGAGGATGTGCTGCCCGCCATCCTTGCGGAGTTGGCCTCTACGATCTCGGCAGCCGGCGTTGAGCAGGTTTCACGCAGGATATAGCCAGCGATCCTGGTATCATCCGCGTCAGGGCAGGCGGGCGAACCCGGCGCTCGCACGAATAGCGGCAGCCTTGGCCAGGGCCGCCGGTGCACAGGCTTTCCAGTAGTCTCCGTCCACACCAAGGGCGGCCCGACGCCGTTTGGCTGCGTGGGCGAGCATGCGCGCGTGGTCCGATCGCGAAGCCGACCCGGCGACCGCCGAGCGGGTCGGGGGCATGAGCAAAGCGCCGATGGGTGTGATGGAATCTGAAGCCGATCTGGCAGGTGTCCAGTGCAGCATGGCTAATTCCCTGTAGCGGCCGCCCCCGATTTGCAGGGGCGACGGCTCGGAGCCGGATGCGCATTTTGCGAACCCTAACGATCGATTAAACGCTGGCGACTTAAACGCGTTCCAATGCCGCAGGCAAGCCGCCGATGCGGGCGAGGGCGGAAAGCCGCCGTGTTCCTCTTCTACCCATCGATCCGTCGATCCGTCGGCGACGCGGCCACGCTTGCACGACTTGGCCTATCTGGCGGGATCGAGCAGGAGAAGTTATGCCGCACTGGTGTGTCTGTGTTGAAAAGTCTACATCCGCGTCTGTGGAGGGGCTTCCAGTGACCACCAAGGGGTCGGCCTGACGTGTTCACGCTGCTAGGTTCGGCCCTGCTCCTCCTGGCCCTCGCGGGCGCGGCTTTCGCGGTCGTGTCGGCACGCGTGACCTTTTCCCATGTGAGCGGCCCGCGTCGTGGCGTGCCTGCGGCCCTCGCGCCCGCCGTCACCCTGCTGAAGCCGCTACACGGCGCCGAGGAAGGCCTGCGGGAGAACCTCGCCAGCTTCTGCAAGCAGGATTACGCCGGGCCCATCCAGATCGTGTTCGGAGTGCACGACGCCGCCGACGGCGCCATCCCGGTGGTCCGCGACCTGCAGCAATCCTATCCGCAGCTCGACATCAGCCTTGTGGTGGACAACCGCATTCACGGGGAAAACCGCAAAGTCTCCAACCTGGTCAACATGGCGCGCGCGGTCTCCAACGAGATCATCGTCATGTCCGACAGCGACATCCGGGTGCAGCGGGATTACGTCGACCACGTCGTGGAACGGCTGCACCGTCCAGGCGTCGGCTTCGTCACCTGCCTGTACATCGGCGAGGCATGCGGCGGGATATGGTCGGATCTGTCCACGATGGGCGTCAACTACCAGTTCCTCCCCAACGTCGTGATGGGGCTGCGGCTGGACATGGCGGAGCCGTGCTTCGGCGCGACCGTCGCCTTCAAGCGTCACGTACTGTCGGAGATCGGCGGCTTCGAGGTGCTGAACAACCAGCTCGCCGATGACTATGACCTCGGACGCGCCATACGCGCTGCGGGGTACAGGGGCGAAGTTGCGGCGACGCCTGTGGTTCACCAGTGCACCGAGGTGGGCTTGGGAGAGTTGTGGCGCCATGAGATGCGCTGGTCGCGCACCATCCGGATGATCGATCCGGCAGGCTTCTTCGGTCACGGGTTCACCTATGCCATAGCCTGGGCGTTGCTCGGATGTCTCTTCTGCGGCTTCAATCCCGCCGCCGGGGCTGTGGTGCTGGCGGTTGTGGCCGCACGGCTCTATGTGGTGCATTGCGTGGATGCGGCGACGGGCGCACGTGCGCGGACGCTGTGGCTTCTGCCGGTTCGCGACGTCTTCTCGTTCGCCGTATTCTTGTGCGCGTCCTTCGGTAAGACGGTGGTCTGGCGAGGCCGCCGTTATAACGTAGACCGGGCCGGCGCCCTCAGTCCCGCGGACCTGATCCCCGCGCAGGAGTCCCTAGATGCTTCGCACCCTGTTCATGCAGGCGCCCTCCTTCGACGGCTTCGACGGAGGAGCGGGTTCGCGCTACCAGGCCAAGCGCGAGATCAAATCGTTCTGGTATCCGACGTGGCTCGCCCAGCCGGCGGCTTTGGTCGAGACCAGCCGGCTGATCGACGCCCCGCCGCATAAGACCTCCCTGGCCGAGGTCTTGCCGCTGGCAAAGCAGTACGACCTGCTCGTCCTCCACACCTCCGTCCCCTCCTTCAAGAGCGACGTGAAGGTGGCCGAGGCGATGAAGGCCGAGAACCCGGACCTGAAGATCGGCATGATCGGCGCCAAAGTCGCCGTGGACGCCGACGGTTCGTTGCGGTCCGGCGAGGTCATCGACTTTGTGGCCAGGAACGAGTTCGACTTCACCATCAAGGACGTGGCCGACGGCCACGACTGGTCCCAGATCAAAGGCATCAGCTACCGCAACGACGAAGGCGTCATCGTTCACAACGAGGATCGCCCGATCATCGCGGACATGGACAGCCTGCCCTGGGTCACGCCCATCTACCAGCGCGACCTGAAGATCGAGAACTACTTCATCGGCTATCTGAAGCATCCCTACATCTCGATCTACACCGGGCGCGGCTGCAAGAGCCGCTGCACCTTCTGCCTGTGGCCTCAGACCGTGGGCGGTCACGTCTATCGCACCCGTTCCGTGGAGAACGTGGTCGAGGAGATCGCCTGGTCCAAGAAGGCCTTCCCCGAGGTCAAGGAGTTCTTCTTCGACGACGACACCTTCACCGACGACCTACCCCGGGCCGAGGCGATCGCCAAAGGTCTCGGCAAGCTCGGCGTCACATGGTCCTGCAACGCCAAGGCCAACGTGCCGCGTAAATACCTCGAGGTGTTCAAGGAAAACGGCCTGCGCCTGCTGCTCGTCGGTTACGAGAGCGGCAACCAGCAGATCCTGCATAACATCAAGAAGGGCATGCTGATCGAGGTGGCCGAGCGTTTCACCAAGGACTGCCACGAGTTGGGCATAGCCATCCACGGGACCTTTATCATGGGCCTGCCGGGGGAGTCGGAAGACACCATCCGCGAGACCATCGAATGGGCGCGCAAGATCAATCCCCATACCATCCAGGTCTCGCTGGCCGCGCCCTATCCCGGCACCTTCCTCTATAAGCAGGCTATCGAAAACGGCTGGCTGGACGCCGAGCACGCTGAACTGGTGGACGACAACGGAGTGCAGATCGCACCGCTGCACTATCCCAACCTCAGCCACGAGCGCATTTTCGAGAACGTAGAGGTGTTCTACAAGGCCTTCTATTTCCGGCCGAAGAAGATCGCCTCCATCGTCGGCGAGATGCTCACCAGCCCCGACATGATGAAGCGGCGCCTGCGCGAAGGCGTCGAGTTCCGCGAGTTTCTGAAGGACCGCAAGGGCGCCGCCGTCCCCGCGTGACGCGCCGCTCCAGAGCGGCCGCCATGAAAAGCCTGATCGTGACGGCGGATGACTTCGGGGCCGCGCTTCAGGTCAACGAGGCGGTGGAACAGGCCCATACCAAAGGCGTGCTCACCGCCGCCAGCCTGATGGTCGGCGGCGGTGCGTTGCAGGATGCAATTTCACGCGCGCGTCGCCTGCCGCGGCTGCGGGTCGGGCTGCACGTGGTGCTGGTGGAAGGCCGTCCCGTACTGTCGCCCGCCGTCCTGCCGGACCTGGTCGCTTCCGACGGGCTTTTCCGGCGCGACATGGTGGCCTGTGCTGTGGACATCTTCTTCAAGTCCGCCGCTCGCCGACAGCTCCTGGCCGAGGTGACAGCACAGTTCGAGGCCTATGCGGCCACGGGCCTGCCGCTCGATCACGCCAACACCCATAAGCATTTCCATCTGCACCCCACCATCGCCGGCGCCATCCTTAAGGTCGGGCGCCGTTTCGGCCTGGACGCCATGCGTGCGCCGGTCGAGCCGCGACGGGTGCTGTTGGCGGCTGAACCCGGGGCCGAGGTGCCGCCGGCCTACGCGACGGCGCCCTGGTCCGAACTGGTGCGACTTCGCCTGCGGCGGGCGGGCGTGCGCACCGCCGACCACGTGTTCGGCCTGCACTGGTCGGGCGCGGTGACGGCGGCTCGCCTGCGAGGCCTGATCGACAACCTGCCGCCGGGCCTCAGCGAAATATACCTGCACCCGGCCACAGGCGGCGGGTTCGAGGGCGCCGCCGCCGGCTATCGCTACGCCGAGGAGTTCTCCGCCCTGACCGATCCCGGCGTGCGGGCGGCCGTGGCGGCCAGCGGCGCCGTGCTCGGCGGTTTCTGCGATTTTCGGATCAGTCCAACGCCTGTCGTTTTGGCCGCCTGACGTGAGCACAGAGTTGGCGCCGAACCCAGGCTGTTCGGGCCCGCACCGTCGCGCGCTGACCCCTGCCCGCATCGGCGTGGGTCTCGCGGCCGCTCTGGGCGTGGTGTTGGCGATCGGGGTGGTCGGCTGGTTCGGCTTCGCCCAGGTGCTGGCGGCCTTGGCGACGATCGGCTGGCCTGGGTTC
>CAXTRP010000099.1:0-8978 GCA_964246615.1 uncultured Caulobacteraceae bacterium
AACCAATTCCGCGCCTCGACGCACGACGTAGAGCCGCCATCCTGCACCCATGTGGATGCGGAGCTCGCTGACGCCGTCTCCAACACTTCGGGCATCACCGAAATTTCCATCTGCAAGGCGCTGGATGCGCACCACGACGGCAGTCTTCACCTTGGCGTCTGACAGATTGTCCAGCCAGTTGTCGAACACCTCGGTTCGGACGATCCTCATTCTTCTACTTTGTCGTGTAACGCTCCTTGCGACAACCCAGGACTAGGTACGCCATTCTCACGCTGCACCGCAGCGCGTCCCACCGCCGCGCCCCAGCGGCCCCGCTTGAACTCCCCCTCGCATCGGCCAACATAGGCTAGGACCGACTCCCTGCGCCGGATCATCCGGGTAGGGACGGGGTCTACCTCCCGCCGGCGTGGTGACGCGGCGACGGGGCGGGCCTCGATCGGCCGGGTGCGCGGTTCGCACCGGTCAAGGAGTACGTTATGTCCGAGATTCAGACCCTGCCCGTGTTGCCGCTGCGCGACATCGTGGTGTTCCCCCACATGGTGGTGCCGCTGTTCGTCGGCCGCGAGAAGTCCGTCAAGGCGCTCGAGGAGGTGATGAAGGGCGACAAGTCCATCCTGCTCGCCACCCAGAAGACCTCCGCCGACGACGATCCCGAGCCCGCCGCCATCTATGACGTGGGCGTGGTGGCCACGGTGCTTCAGCTACTGAAGCTGCCGGACGGCACCGTGAAGGTGCTGGTCGAGGGCAAGCGGCGCGCGGCTCTGCTGCGCTTCACCCGCACCGAGGGCTTTTGCGAGGCCGAGACCGCGGCGCTCGACGAGGACGGCCAGGACGCGCCGGAGGCCGAGGCGCTGAGCCGCGCCGTCGCCGAGCAGTTCGAGAACTACGTCAAGCTGAACAAGAAGGTGCCGCCCGAGGCGCTGGCCGCGATCCCCCAGATCGCCGAGCCCGGCAAGCTGGCCGACAGCATCGCCGCGCACCTGTCGGTGAAGATCGCCGACAAGCAGGCCCTGCTGGAGATCTTCAACGTCGCCAAGCGGCTGGAGAAGGTCTACGGCCTGATGGAGGGCGAGATCAGTGTCCTGCAGGTCGAGAAGAAGATCAGGTCCCGCGTCAAGCGCCAGATGGAGAAGACGCAGCGCGAATACTACCTGAACGAACAGATGAAGGCGATCCAGCGCGAGCTGGGCGAGCAGGACGATCAACGCGACGAGCTGATGGAGCTCGAAAAGCGCATCAAGAAGACCAAGCTCTCCAAGGAGGCTCGCACCAAGGCCGATGGCGAGCTGAAGAAGCTCCGCAACATGAGCCCGATGTCGGCCGAATCCACGGTGGTGCGCAACTACCTGGACTGGCTGCTGTCCATCCCCTGGGGCAAGGCCAAGACCAAGAGCGTGGACATGCTCGAGGCCGAACGCATCCTGGACGAGGACCACTACGGCCTGGAGAAGGTCAAGGAGCGCATCCTGGAGTACCTCGCGGTCCAGTCGCGCACCGGCAACCTGAAGGGGCCGATCCTGTGCCTGGTGGGTCCTCCGGGCGTCGGCAAGACTTCCCTCGGCCGCTCCATCGCCAAGGCCACGGGGCGTGAGTTCGCGCGCCTGTCGCTCGGCGGCGTGCGGGACGAGGCGGAAATCCGCGGCCACCGGCGGACCTACATCGGGTCGATGCCTGGCAAGGTCATCCAGTCGATGAAGAAGGTGAAGTCCACCAACCCCTTCTTCCTGCTGGACGAGATCGACAAGCTGGGCGCCGACTGGCGGGGCGATCCGTCCTCGGCGCTGCTCGAGGTGCTGGACCCGGCGCAGAACTCCACGTTCGGCGACCACTACCTGGAGGTGGACTACGACCTCAGCCAGGTGATGTTCGTCACCACGGCCAACAGCCTGAACATGCCCGAGCCGCTGATGGACCGGATGGAGATCATCCGCATCGCCGGCTACACCGAGGACGAGAAGCTGGAGATCGCCAAGCGCCACCTCCTGCCCAAGCTCGCCAAGGATCACGGGCTGAGCGACGCCGAGTTCGTGGTGCCGGAGACGGCGATCCGCGACCTGATCCGCTACTACACCCGGGAAGCCGGCGTGCGGTCGCTGGAGCGGGAACTGGGCATGCTGGCGCGCAAGACCGTGCGCGATCTCGAGCGGGAGAAGGTCACCTCCATCACCATCGACGACGAGCGGCTCGCCCGCTACGCCGGGGTAAAGAAGTACCGCTACGGCGAGACCGACGAGGAGGACCAGAAGGGCATCGTCACCGGGCTCGCCTGGACCGAGTTCGGCGGCGACATCTTGACCATCGAGGCGGTCAAGATGCCGGGCAAGGGTCGCATGACCGTGACCGGCAACCTGAAGGACGTGATGAAGGAGAGCATCTCGGCCGCCCACTCCTACGTTAGGGCGCGCGCCCCGGCGTTCGGGATCAAGCCGACCCTGTTCGAGAAGACCGACGTCCACGTCCACGTGCCGGACGGCGCCACGCCCAAGGACGGTCCGTCCGCCGGCGCGGCCATGGCCACAGCCATCGTCTCGGTGCTCACCGGCGTGCCCATCCGCAAGGACTTGGCCATGACTGGCGAGGTGACGCTGCGGGGCCGGGTGACCGCCATCGGCGGCCTGAAGGAGAAGCTGCTGGCGGCTTTGCGCTCGGGCGTGAAGACGGTGCTGATCCCGCAGGAGAACGAGAAGGATCTGGCCGACGTGCCGGAGAACGTGAAGCGCGAGCTGGAGATCATCCCGGTCTCCAACATCGACCAGGTGCTGAGCTACGCGCTGACCGGTCCGCTCAAGCCGATCGAGTGGCACGAGGATGACGACAACGGCACCCCGTTGCCCATCATCGACGACCTGGGCGACGAGGCGGTGCTGACCCACTAGCCTGACGATAATAGACCACGGCAGAGGCGGCGCAGGCGACTGCGTCGCCTTTTCTCTTTCCCGCGCAATTACTGACAAGCGGCCGTCATGCAGCCAAGGTTGCCCCATGGATGGCAAGCCCGGAGCTAGACCAGGATGATCCCGCTTGGAATCGTTCATGCTCTCCGTCTTGCCCGGACTTGTTCCGGGCATCCAGGGCGCAGCCCTTCAATCGGCATTTCGGCCCGCCCTGGACCCCAGGGACAAGCCCTGGGGAGACGGGAAGGGTAGTTCCAGCTAAACTCCTCCCGCTTTAACCGATAGGGGTGGGAGCGAGGACCGCGGCTTGGCCCTCAGCCTGCAGGCGGGCGCGGACGAGTTCATTCATCATCAGCTGCGCGTGGGGATCACCGAGGATGGTGGCCACACCTGCCAGCGTCCGAGCCGAGGCGCCGCCCAGCCCCATCATCCGCTGCAGCATATCCAGGGGCGAGCGATGGGTGGCTGTCAGCTTCAGCACCGCCGTTGCGTCGGGAGACAGGTTGGCCAGTCGCCTGGCCTCGGCGACGGCGAGGGAGAGGCCGCCGAGCTTGTCCACGAGACCCAGGCCCTGAGCCTGGGCGCCGGTCCACACGCGCCCGTGGGCGATGTCGTGCACGCGGTCGACGGGGAGATGTCGGCCCTCCGCCACGTGAGCGATGAAGCCCTGGTAGATGCGGTCCATCCAGGCGGAGAGCGTCGCCCGCTGGGCCGGCGTGAAGGGCTGGGCCGAGCCGTAGGCGCCGGCGAAGTCTCCGCCGACGCTGAGGTCGCGCAGGTTCAGGCCGAAGCGGGCCAGCGCCGGCCCCAGCACCATCTTGCCGCCGAACACGCCGATGGAGCCGGTGAGGGTGGTCGGCTCGGCCACGATCTCGTTGGCGCCGGCAGAAATCCAGTAGCCGCCTGACGCGGCGTAGGTCCCCATGCTGACCACCACCGGCTTATGGGCCGCGCGGGCGGAACGCACCGCTGAAGCGATCTGCTCTGACGCCGTATCCGAGCCCCCTGGGGAGGAGACGCGGAAGACGATGGCCTTGACCGCGTCGTCGTTGACGGCCTCCGCAAACGCCTTGGCGACATCGTCGGAATAGACGCCGGCCTTGGCGCTGGTCAGCCCCTGGTGCTCTGCCGAACCGGTGACGATATCGCCTTCCGCGCCGATGAGGGCGATGGATGGGCCGCCTTCAGACGCCGGATCGGTGTGGCGGGCGCTCCTATACTGCACCAGGTCCATCAGCTTGGCGCCGCGGCCGGCATGTGCGCCCAGCGCGGCGACGGCGTTTGGAAGCTCGCCCACCTGGTCGATGAGCCGCTTGGCCTTGGCGTCCTCGGCGCTATAGGGACCGGCGGCGAGCGTCGCCTTCACCGCAGCGGGATCAAGCCCTCGGTCGTGGGCGGCGGTGGTCAGCTCGGTGTCGTAGATCGACGTCATCCAGCCGAGTTCGGCTTCCCGGTGCGCCGGGGTATAGTCCGTGTAGAGCAGCGGGTTGACGGCGTTCTTGTACTGTTCGCGTTGCTGGAAATCGGCGCTGATCCCGTACTTGTCGAAGAAGCCCTTCAGGAACAGGTCCTCGGATGCGATGCCTGTGGATTGCAGGGCCGCGCCCGGCTGCATCCAGAATTGGTCGGCGGCGGCGCCCAGCATGTAGGTCGCAGTGGACACGCCCGAGGGATAGATGCCTTGGCTGTAGGCCACGGCCATCCGGCCAGACGCCCGGAACGCCTTGAGGGCTAGCCGGAGCTCGTCAGCCTGGGCAGGCGGCAGGCCGCCTTCGGGCAGGCGGATCAGCAGCCCCTTGACGCTGGGATCGCCCGATGCGCGGTTCAGCGCTTCAACAACCGACAGCACCGAGAGCGAGTGTCCGCTTAGAAAGGCCAGCGGGCTGTCAGCGTCCTGATCGCTCAAGGGCTGGCGCAGGTCGAGCGACAGCACCGTGACCGGGGGCGCGGGAGCCGGCCGGGTCGAGCTGGCCACAATGCCGATCACCAGCACAGGCAAGCCGACGAAGAACAGCAGCAGTCCGCAGAACACGCCGGCCAGGGTTACCAGGAACTGCTTCATGCCGCTCAGACTGCTCCAACCCTTGCTTCCCGCTCGATCAACGCGCGCGCGGACGGCTGCGGCGTACGAATCGGAAGGCGGCGGAGCTTGGGTCCGCATACCCTAGCAACCTTGGCGCCACTTCCCCAGGGGCGCGCGGCAGACGGCCGACACTATGGCAAGGTGGCGTTCAACACCGCGGCCAGGCGAACGCCAGCCTTGGCGAGCTGTACGCGCACGGCGGGGATAGCGGCGGCGAAATAGCCCGGGCCGAGCGCCTCCGGGCGATCGGGGAGCTTGTTGCAGGCAGGCGGATCGGGCAGGTGGCCGTAGACGGCGTGAAGCGCCACGTCATGGCTGTCGGCCAGCCAGTCGTCCACATCGCCCCGCGCCCAGGCGTCGCCCTGTGTCGCCGCGACAGCTCGGACATAGGGCAGGCCGGTCTCCGCCGTACCGATGGCGCTGGCTACCAGGTCGTTGTCCCATACGCTGTAGAGGCTCGTTCTCGCCTTCAGCGCACCGGGCAGGGTGACCCGCACCCGGTCGCCGGAGCGGTCGTTGTTGTCGGCGGCATGAAGGGGCTGGTGCAGTTCGGCCACGAGGTAGGCCACCGCCTCCAGCGCACGCACCCGTTCCGGGCGAGGGATCGAGGTGTCCTTCAACTCGGCGACAAAGCGCTTCAGGGCTTCGCTGGCGCAGCGGCCATCCGGACACCACCGCGCCTTGGGAACAGCGCCGCAGAGCGGGATGGCTTCGTAAGCCAACCCCCGCATGAAGTCGGCCTTGCCGTCGTGCAGACAGGCGGCGAAGCGCGCGCTCTCATCCAACGAAGACACCGCACAGCCGTCCACCGAAACCCCGCCAGCCAGCAGGGCGTCCACCTGCGCTCGTGTGGAGGCGCCCAGACGCTCATAGGCGAGTTGGGCCACTACGCGATCAGCTTCTGGATCCCAGGCTCGCGCGTGCGAGGGTGCGAGCGCCAGCAGTAGCAGGCCGACGATCGATGCAAGGAGAGGCGCGCGAGGCATGTGTCATTCCAGCACGAGACCGCCGCCCCGTCACCCGCTTAACGGCCGATGTGCTCGCGCCAGAGCTTGCGGACGTCGCTGAGTTCCGGGCCTGACGCGGTGCGCATGTCCACGCTCTGTGAGATCGACAGGCCGGCGTAAGGCGCGGTGCGCCAGACCACCTGCGCCCTGTACACGCAGGCCATGGCGCGGGAGAGCACCGTAAGCTCGGGCGGCAGGGAGGCGGCCTTGGCTGTTTCGATCCTCAGGCCCCGAAGCGATCTGTCGACCATCATAGCGTCGAACACCTGCCCGGTTGCAGCGACGAGCTTCACCGCGTCGCAGGCAGTGGTGCGTCGGTCTTGCCGCCTGTCCGAGGCGGAAGGAGCAGAAAGGCCGGGCTCAAGCATGCAAGGTGAACTCTACTGCAGATTGCCTACAATGAGGATTGACGGTCGTCCTGAGCCCACAGAAAACGCTGGCGCTAGAAGGCGCCCTGCCAACGTAGCTGGTCCACGAGCCTGTCGGGATCGCCCGCCACCGCCGCCTGCGCAGCCAGCAGGCTGGAGTAGACGGTCCAAAGGCTGAGGGGCGTCAGGGCCGCCGCAGCGAGCGGATCGCTTTTCGTCAGCAGCGCCAGGGTGGCTCCGGCCGTAACGCCTTCCGCCATGGTGATCACCTCTCCTGTGACCCGGCTGCGCGGGCGCAGGAAGCTGGGCGTGAACAGGCCGTAGAGGAGCCAGTTCACGGCGCGCAAGCCGAGCAGGGTGTTACGATCCGGCGACCGGGTGTTGTTGAGGATGCGCAGGTCAGCCCACATTTCGAGCAGGCCCAAGCCGGTCCAGACTGTAGGAAACACCCAGGCGGGCGGGGTCTTGGCCGGCTTCCTCAGCCCTCGCCAGTAGGCGCGAGAGTCCTTGGACGACGATAGGGCGGACACGGCGCTGACCCCGGCCAAAAAAGCCGCCGCGTGCCAGGTTCTTAAGCGGAAGGACCTACCCATAGCCAATCAACGCGCCTCTCATTTGGACGCTCCCCTCTCGCCTGCGGCCGAACTCCCCAGGCAGGATATGTCTAGCCGGGTTCCGCAGCTTGGGCAAAGGCGGCTCTCGGGGCCCTTTTGTGTGTACAGAGGCGTTAGAGGCGGGGCGGAGGAATGGTCGGAGTAGCAGGATTCGAACCTGCGACCCCCGCGTCCCGAACACGGTGCTCTACCAGACTGAGCTACACTCCGACGAGGAGGCGGGCTTATAGATCAGCCGTGAAGGGGCCGCAAGCGAGGGCTGCGGCCGCTAGCCTGCAGCGCCAGACGCCGCAGCGTGTTGCAAGCCTGCGAGCCTTGGGCTATCTGAGCCGCCTTCCGGCGACCAGTCACAACGGGTCTTCGGAAGCCATCCTTGGGGGATGGTGTAATGGTAGCACTTCGGTTTTTGGTACCGTCAGTCTAGGTTCGAGCCCTAGTCCCCCAGCCACGATGATTTCGTATGGCTTTCCCCCTCGCCAATGGCGGGCGCTTCATCATCTTTACAGCATCTCATGGGTTGTTTGACGTTTAGGATGACACCGAAGCGTGATGACTGTTGTTCATCGCCACGCTCGAACGGAGCGAGCGCTTGGGCAGCTCTATCGCTCTGCTGAGAGGTGGCGGGCCAGTTCCACGAACCTGCTCACCTCCACAACTTCGGCTCGGGCGCTCGCGTCTATGCCGGCCGCCGACAGCAGAGCCTCCCCGCCGATGGGCTTCAGGCTTGAGCGCAGCATCTTGCGGCGCTGGCCGAAAGCGTGGCGGGTGACGGTCTCCAGGCGCGCAGTAAGGGCGGCGTCGGGGCCGTCCGAGCGGCGGTCCAGGCGTACGACGGCGGAGTCCACCTTGGGCGGCGGGGTAAAGGCGCGAGCGGGCAGGCGCATGACCACCTCCGCCTGCGTCAGGGCCTGCGCCAGCACGGAAAGGCGGCCGTAGGCGTCGGCGCCGCAGGGCGCAGCGATCCTGTCGCCGACCTCCTTCTGGAACATCAGGGTCATGGACGCTGGCTGAAAGCCGCCGGTGAGCCAGCCGATGAGCAAGGGCGTGGCGATATTATAAGGCAGGTTGGCCACCACCCTGACCGCCAGTCCGGGAACATGTTCAGCCAGCAACGCGCCTTGGTCCACCTCCAGGGCGTCAGCTTGCACGATGGTGAGCCGCCCGTTTGCAGCGCCGACGAGCTCCTGCAGCAAAGCGACGAAACGCGGGTCACGCTCCACCGCCACCACATGGGCTCCGGCTTCGAGCAGGGCGCGGGTGAGGCCGCCGGGGCCGGGGCCGATCTCCAACACCGCCACGCCCTCCAGAGGACCGGCAAGCCGGCAGATCTTGCGGGTCACGTTGAGGTCGAGCAGGAAGTGCTGGCCGAAACGCTTGTCGGCGGTCACGCCGCCCGCGGCCAAGCCATCGCGGAGGGACGGCAAACCGGCCAGATCCACCACGTCGATCCTCAAGAGGCGGAGCGAGGGCCGCTCATCACACGGGCGCGCCGGCCCGTGCACGCTGGGCGGCGATGTGGGAGGCGGCGCGGATCGCGGCGATGAGGCTGTCGGGCCGCGCCAAGCCGCGTCCAGCAATGTCGTAGCCCACGCCGTGGTCCGGCGAGGTGCGCACGATGGGCAGGCCGAGCGTGATGTTCACCCCTCCCCAGAAGTCCAAGGTCTTCACCGGGATCAATGCCTGGTCGTGGTAAAGACAGATGACCGCGTCATAGCGCGCCCGGGCGTCGGCGTGGAACAGGCTGTCGGCCGGGGTGGCGTCCGTGCACGCGATCCCCAGCGCCCGTAGCCGGGCGGCGGCGGGGTTGATGATGTCGATCTCTTCTCGCCCGAGAGCGCCGCCTTCGCCGGCATGCGGGTTCAGCGCCGCCAGCGCCAGTCGCGGGTAGGGGATGCCGAAATCCTGGGTGAGGGCCGAGGCGGTGATGCGGCCAGTGTCCACGATCCTGTCAGTGGTCAGCGCTCGGATCGCGTCGGAGACGGCCAGATGGATGGTCACGAGCACGGTTCGAA
>CAXTRP010000100.1:0-2863 GCA_964246615.1 uncultured Caulobacteraceae bacterium
ACCGGCGCCAGCCACAGCGGGAAGCGCCCCGCGTACTGCTCGATCAGGATGCCGAGGAACCGCTCGAAGGAGCCCAGTATCGCCCGGTGCAGCATGACGGGCCGCTGCTTGGAGCCGTCCTCGGCCACGTAGTCGGCGCCCAGCCGCTCGGGCAGGACATAGTCGAGCTGGATGGTGCCGCAGGTCCACTGCCGGCCGATGGCGTCGCGCACCATGAAGTCGAGCTTGGGCGCATAGAAGGCCCCGTCGCCCTGCGCGATCACCGGCTCGTAGCCCGCGGCGCGGGCGGCGTTCAGCATCTGCGCCTCCGCCTGGTCCCAGAAGGCGTCGGTGCCGGCGCGCAGCTCCGGGCGGGTGCCGAGCGAGATGTATTCCGCCGTCAGCCCCAGGTCGGCGTGCACGGAGCGGCAAAGCTCGATGAAGCGCGTGGTCTCGGCTTCGATCTGGTCTTCGCGGCAGAAGATGTGGCCGTCGTCCTGGGTGAAGGCGCGCACGCGCATCAGCCCGTGCAGCGAGCCGGACGGCTCGTAGCGGTGGCACGAGCCCATCTCGGCCATGCGGATCGGCAGCTCGCGATAGCTGCGCTGCCCCCAGTTGAAGATCTGGATGTGGCCGGGGCAGTTCATCGGCTTGAGCGCCAGGGTCTCGCCCTCCGCCGTATCGCAGACGAACATGTTCTCCCGGTACTTTTCCCAGTGGCCGGACGCTTCCCAGAAGGTGCGGTCGAGCACCTGGGGCGTCTTCACCTCCACATAGCCGGCGGCGTCCACCCGGCGGCGCATGTAGGCCTCCAGCGTGCGCCAGAGCGTCCAGCCCTTGGGATGCCAGAACACCATGCCCCGCCCCTCCTCCTGCATGTGGAAGAGGTCCATGGCGCGTCCGACCTTGCGGTGGTCGCGCTTCTCGGCCTCCTCAATGCGATGCAGATAGGCCGCGAGGTCGGCCTCGCTGGCCCAGGCGGTGCCGTAGATCCGCTGCAGCTGCGCGTTGTTCGAGTCGCCCCGCCAATAGGCGCCGGCGAGCTTGGTCAGCTTGAACGCCTTGCCCACGAAGCGCGTGGACGGCAGGTGCGGCCCGCGGCAGAGGTCCTGCCAGGGCCCCTGGTGGTAGACGGTGATGGTCTGGTCGGCCGGCAGGTCGGCGATAATCTCGGCCTTGTAGGTCTCGCCCATCGCCTGAAAGCGCGCCGTGGCGGCCTCGCGCGAGAGCACCTCCCGGGTGATCTTCTCGTCGCGGTCGACGATCTCGCGCATCTTCGCCTCGATCCTGGGCAGGTCGTCCAGGCTGAAGGGCTCGTCGCGGGCGAAGTCGTAGTAGAAGCCGTCCTCGATCGACGGGCCGATGGTCACCTGTGTGCCGGGGAACAGCGCCTGCACCGCCTCGGCCATGACGTGGCTGGCGTCGTGGCGAATGGTCTCGAGCAACGCCGGATCGTCGCAGGTGAGGATCTCGAGCTTGCCGCTCTGCTCCAGCGGCCGGTCCAGGTCGAGCATCCTGCCGTCCAGCCGCACCACGGCGGCCTTCTTGGCCAAGGACTTGGACAGGCCCTCGGCGATGGTCCGGCCGGTCACACCTTCGGCGAAATCTCGAACGGCGCCGTCGGGGAACTGCAGTTGGATCATGCTTCACACTTCCAGGCCGCAGGCCCAGCCGGCGGCGGATCATAGCCCGAGGGTCCGAACGGCCGGCACCGGCAAACACGCCGCACCGCCAGCCAGCCGCCCCGCGCCGGCCCGTGGCTGATCAGGACCGAAGCGGCGTAGTCCGAACAGGACGGCAGAAAACGGCAACTGCGTGGCAGCCAGGGCGAAACGGCGCCTTTGTAGACGCTCAGCGTCCCTTGCACGAGTCGTCGGTACGCGTCAGCCACAACGCTCTCTTGTTGCTCCTGAGGCCGTACCAGCATGGCGAACGGCGCAGGAGGGTGGAGCCGAAAGCTAGCACGCGACCCGGAGGGGAAACACCCCTCCCCCATGATGGGGAGGCGCAGGGCTGGGGTGCAGCACCGCAGTTGGCTGAAAGGAGCGCCTGGTTCCTCACGCCGCCCCGAAAACGTGGCGTTGCACCCCCACTCGACCCTCCTCGCCAACGGGGAGGGCTCGCCTTACTCCGCCGTCCCCGTCCCCGCCGCCTCCGCCGCCTCGGTCACGGCCTCGAAGGCCAGCAGGGTGGAGGCGTGGCGGGCGGGGAAGTCGCGCACCTGGGCCAGCACGGCGAGGTCGGCGAAGCGGCCCGAAGGCGGCGGCGCACCGGTCTTCAGCATGGCGCGCAGGCCATCGCGGCCAGTGGCCAGCTCCTCCACGCTGGCTCCCAGCACATGCTCCCCGAGAATCGCCGCAGCGGCCTGGCCCAGCGCGCAGGCGCGTACGTCCTGGGCGAAGTCGGCCACCCGGCCATCGGTCATCACCACATCGACCACCACCTTGCTGCCGCACAGGCGGGCGACCTTCTCGCGGGTGGCCCCCGGCGCAGCGAGGCGGCCCGCGTGGGGCATGTTGGCGGCGAGCGCCAGGATGCGGCCGCTGTAGAGTTCGTCGATCATGCCCGCTTCCAGGCCTCGGTATCCTCGCCGAAGCCGGCCTCCACCCGGGCCTTCATGGCCTCGCAGAAGCCGCGGAACGCCTGCTTGAGCGCCTTGCGGCGACGCTGGGAGATAAGCAGCGGCGCAAGACGACCCTCGAACAGCTCGCCGTTGGAGAAGATGCAGCCGGTCTCCGTCAGCGCTTCCATCTCGATGTAGCGGACGTGGCGCACCAACCCCCCGTGGGTGCGCCGCGTCCAGATCAGCTGGTTGTTGGGCACCCACTCGGCGACGACGGCGGGGTAGGTCTCCACCTGCGCCGCCACCTTCTCGGTCAGCGTC
>CAXTRP010000100.1:2873-8970 GCA_964246615.1 uncultured Caulobacteraceae bacterium
ATCAACAGCTTGCCAGAGACCTCCGGATACATCGGGTTCCAATCCTTCCATGCGGCGAGGTCGGAAAGCACGGCCCAGACCTGAGGCGCCGGCCGGGTGACGCCGATACGGTGTTCGATCTTGAATCCCATAAGGCTGATATGGCTTGCGACCGTCGCCCCCGCTAGCGTCGACTGCGTGCTGTCCATTCCGGCCGCAGCGCAGAGGAGAGCCGGGATGACAGGCGAAAGATTACACTGAGCGCCAAACTGCCTTAACTGACAGCCATGCCCCCCTCCCCTCGCTCCAAGTCTTCCGCCCGCGCGCCCATCGCCGCGCTGAAGGGCGTGCGTCTGGCCGATGGGCCGGTGCAGCTGTTCGAGGGGGTGGACCTGGCGCTGGAGACGCGGGTGCGTGCATGTCTCGTGGGCCGCAACGGCGCGGGCAAGTCGACCCTGATGCGCGTGCTGGCGGGCCTGGTGCAGGCCGACGAGGGCGAGCGCTTCGTCCAGCCGGGCCTGCGCATCGCCATGGTGTTGCAGGAGCCGGAGATCACCGGCGCCACGCTCGGCGACTACGCCCAGGCGGGCGGCGCGGCGTCCTACCGGGCCGATGCGGAGCTGATGGAGTTCGACCTCGATCCCGAGAAGTCCACGAAGGGGCTGTCGGGCGGCGAGATCCGCCGCGCGGCCCTGGCGCGCGCCTTCGCCGAGGAGCCGGACCTGATCCTGCTCGACGAGCCCACCAACCACCTGGATATCTTCGCCATCCAGACACTGGAGGAGCAGCTGTCCTCCTCGCGCGCCGCCGCGCTCATCGTCAGCCACGACCGCGCCTTTCTGGAGCGGGTCACCACCCGCTGCTTCTGGCTGGCGCATAGGAAGGTTCGCATGCTCGACGAGAGCTTCAAGACCTTCGAGCCCTGGGCCGAGAAGATGGAGGCGGAGGAGGCCGAACAGCTGCGCCGCCTGACCAAGGCCATCGAGCGTGAAACCTACACCTTCTACCGCTCCATCACCGCCCAGCGCACCCGCAACGAGGGCCGGGCGCGGAACCTTGAGGCCATGCGCCAGAGCCGCGCCGCCGCCATGAAGGACCAGCCGCGCGAGCTGCTGATGGCGGTGGACTCAGGCGAGATGTCCGGTCGCAGGGTGGCCGAGGCGCGCCACGTGGCTAAGGCCTGGGGCGACAAGGTGGTGGTGCGCGACCTCTCCACCCGCATCCTGCGCGGGGACCGGCTGGCGGTGGTGGGCCCGAACGGGGCGGGTAAGACCACGCTCGTGCGCACCCTGCTTGGCGAGATCGCGCCGGACGCCGGCGCCATCCAGCTCGGGACCAACCTGCAGATCGCCTATCTCGACCAGAGCCGGGGCGAACTGAACGAGGCGCAGACGCTCTGGGAAGTGCTGGCGCCTTCGGGCGGCGACTCGCTCCTCGTGCGCGGCCAGTCCAAGCACGTGGCGGCCTACGCCAAGGAGTTCCTGTTCAAGGACAGCCAGCTTCGTCAGCCGGTCCGCACCCTGTCAGGCGGTGAAAGGAACCGCCTGCTGCTAGCCCGCGCGCTCGCCAAGCCCGCCAACTTGATGGTGCTGGACGAGCCCACCAACGACCTGGACATGGACACGCTCGATCTGCTGGAGGCGCTGCTCGCGGACTACGACGGCACGCTCATCCTGGTCAGCCACGACCGGGACTTCATCGATCGGCTGGCGACCTCCACCATCGGGCTGGACGGGCGGGGCAATGCGGCCGAGAGCCCCGGCGGCTGGACCGACTTCAACCGCCAGCACCCGGACTTCTTCCGCGGCAGCGCCAGCGCGCTTCCGCCGCCCCCGCCGAGTGCTTCGAGCGGCGCCGCCCCCGCCGAGACCCGTCGCCTGGCCAAGCTGTCCTACAAGGACCAGCGCCGGCTGGAGGAGCTGGACCGGCTCGTCGCCACCCTGCCGGCGGAGATCGACCGGCTGGAGGCCCTGGTCGCCGATCCCGGCCTTTACGCCCGCAATCCTACAGCCTTCAACGCCGCGATGACCGCCATGGACAAGGCCCGCGCCGATCTTGCGGCGGCGGAGTCCGACTGGCTCGCCTTGGAGGAGAAGCGCGAAACGATGGCGTGAAGACGCACGCCGGAATAAAAATGCTGCGCTGCAAAAGAAGTTGCGCAGAGGCTGTCGGCGGGCTCTTGCAGGTGCGATCGTCCGTCACCTAGTTGCCGGCTCAGCCGCGCGTCCAGACGCGGTGAAGGGAGGAGTTTCCCCACCCATCGGAGACTCCGGACATGAAGCACACACTTACCGCAATCGGTTTAGCCCTGGCCTTGGTGGGCTCCGCTCACGCCCAGGACGCCCAGGAAACCCAGATCACCGTCAGGCTGAACGGCCAGCCGCAACGCGAACTCCTCAAGGAGATCTACCACGCGGCCGAGCAGGTCTGCGTTGGCCAGCCCGCCAGCGACCTGGACAGCGAGTGCGTCGAGGCGACATACGGCCAGGCGTTGCGCCAGCTCAGGGCGAAGCCCCAGGCGGAGCGCGCCGCCTATGCTCAGACCTCGACCGTTCGTCCTCAATAAGCCTATCGGCGGCGGCCCTGGCGACGGGGCCGCCGTTTCGCACCTTACCGGCAGGGCATGTGTTCGGCTAAGCTGAACCTGGCGGACGGGGGTGACGAGGCATGCGCAGGCTTGCGTTGGGCGTAATGCTCGCTACCGGCCTGCTCCAGGCCGGCCGAGCAGCCCGGCCGCGCCGCCATCCGCTTCGCCACCGACTGGCGCGCCGAAGCGGAACAGGGCGGCTTCTTCGAGGCCCTGGCCACGGGCGAGTACGCCAGGCGCGGCCTGGACGTGCGTATCCTGCCCGGCGGGCCCGGCGCCAACGTCGCTCAGCTGATCGCTACGGGAGCCGCCGACCTCGGCATCGGCTCCAACAGCTTCGGCGTGATGAACCTTGTCGCCGAGCACGTGCCGGTCAAGGCGGTCATGGCCGCCTTCCAGAAGGACCCGCAGGTGCTGATCGCTCACCCGGGTTCGGGCGTCGACGAGCTGGCCGACCTGAAGGGCCATCCGATCCTTTTGGCCGATGCGGCGATCACCTCGTTCTGGCCGTGGCTGAAGGCCAAGTACGGGCTCCGCGACGCCCAGGTCCGCAAGTACAGCTTCAGCGCCGCGCCTTACCTGGCCGCCCCCCGGGCGGTGCAGGAGGGCTACGTCACCTCCGAGCCCTATACGATCCAGGCGGCGACCGGCGTGGCGCCAAAGGTGTTCCTGCTGGCCGACCACGGGTACCCCGGCTACGCCGCCATGGTGCTGGCGCCCGATCGCCTGATCGGCTCGAACCCCAAGGCGGTGCAGGCCTTCGTGGACGCGAGCGCCCTCGGCTGGAAGGCCTATCTGGAGGGCGATCCCAGGCCCGCCGACGCCCTGATCCTCAAGCTGAACCGGGAGATGACGCCCGCCGTGCTGGACCAGGCGCGTGCGAAGATGCGGCAGTACCGGCTGGTGTTCGGGGGCGACGCAACGACCGGCGGCGTGGGCGCGATGACAGACGCCACCTGGAAGCGTTTCTTCGACACCGCGTCGGGCCTGGGCGTCTACCCCAAGACCCTGGATTATCACGCCGCCTACACCACCGCCTTCACGAGCACCCTTCCGTTCGTCGCGCCAGCCGCTCCGTCTCCCGTCGGACAGAGCGATCGCTGACCTAGAAGGTGAACGTCGCCGAAGGTTGGAACTGCGCCAGCGGGTGCGGGCTGGAGTCGAACACCTCGCGCCGCGCCAGCACCCCGTCTTCCCCGCGCAGGTAGAGCCGCGCCTTGCCCACCGGGCCGCTGCGCTCCACCACACAGAGACGGCCGCCCACGTCCACCACGTCGCACCAGGAGGTCGGCGCCTTGGGCACCGCCGCCTCGCACACCACCAGATCGTAGGGACCGCCGAGCTCCGATGTCGGCGCCGCCAGATCGCCCACCACCACCTGGACGCCCAACCCATCCAGCCCGCGCGCCACCGCCTCGGCCGCAGCGGCGGTGGGCAGGCGCAACGTCACCCGCACGTCCATCTTGGCGAGCAAGGCCGCGGCATAGGGGGCGGCGATCGCCAGCGCGGTCTCGCCGGGCTCCGGATAGATGGCCTGGAGCAGCTTGGCGACGTCTCGCGGCTCCATCAGGAAGAAGCCCGGCGCATACTCCACCGATGACTCCGCATAGGCGAGGTAGGCCTTGCCCGGCGGACAGAAGCGCTCCCGCGCCACCACGCGCATGGCGTCCTGGATCGGCAGGTCGGTGACGTCGTTGGTGCGAACCTGGTTTTCCACCATGTTCACGCGCGCAGCCGTGAAATCCAGCGCCATGCTCAGCCCCTCGAAGTCGCGCCATATAGGTCGGCGGGGTCTCGCCCGGCAAGCCGACCCAGGGCTCGGCCTAGGATCGATAGTCGCCATTGATCGAGATGTAGCCATGGGTCAGGTCGCAGGTCCACATGACCGCCGTCCCCTCACCGACGCCCACGTCCACGGCGATCTCCAGCTCAGCCTTGCGCATGTAGGCGCTCATGGCCGCCTCGTCGTAGGCGGTCGAGACCGCGCCATGCTCGGCGGCGACCAGTTCGCCGAAGCGCACAGAGAGCTGACCCCTGGCGATCGGCTCGCCTGCGCGCCCGACCGCAGCGACGATCCGGCCCCAGTTGGCGTCCTCGCCCGCTATGGCGGTCTTGACCAGCGGGCTTTCGCAGATGGTGCGCGCGATCCTGCGCGCAGACGGCAGGGAGGCTGCGCCGCTCACCGTCACCTTGACGAACTTGCGCGCCCCCTCCCCGTCGCGCACCAGCCCCTGGGCCAGCTCAAGCAGCACCCGCTGCAGAGCGTCGCGGAAGCCGTGCAGGCGGCCATCGTGCGCATCGCCGATCTGGGGCGAACCCGATCGGCCGGTGGCGAACATCAGCAGGGTGTCGTTGGTGGAGGTGTCGCCGTCCACCGTCACCGCGTTGAAGGTCTCGGCCGTGCAGCGCACCAGCAACTCGCGCAGCACGGCCGGCGTGAGGTTGGCGTCGGTGGCGACGAAGCCCAGCATGGTGGCCATGTCCGGCGCGATCATGCCCGAGCCCTTGGCGATGCCGGCGATGCGCACCGTCACGCCGCCTATCTCGGCTTGCGCCACCGCGCCCTTGGGGAAGGTGTCGGTGGTCAGGATCGCCTGCGCCGCCTCCCCCCACTTGCCAGGATCGAGCCCGACGGTGAGCTGTTGGAGGCGGTTCAGGATCTTGCCGTCCTCCAGAACCACGCCGATGACGCCGGTGGAGGCCAGCATCACCGCATCCGATGCGCAGCCGAGCTCCGCACTGACCGCATCGGCCACGCGCCGGGCCGCCCGCGCGCCCGCCTCGCCGGTGAAGGCGTTGGCGCAGCCGGCGTTGACCACCAGCGCCCGGCCCTCGCCATGGGTCTGGGACAGCGCCGCCTTGCACCAGTCCACCGGCGCCGAACCCACCTTGTTCTGGGTGAACACGCCCGCACACGCCGTCCCTTCGGAGAAGCGGAACAGCACGAGGTCAGGTCTGACGTGCTTGTAGAAGCCGGCGCTGGCGGTGGCGATCTCCACACCCGCGATGACCCCCATCTGCGGGAAGGGCGTGGCCAGGGGCGAAACGGCGAGGCCAGGCTTGCCCGGCGCCACAGCTGTCGGAGGGGCGGGATCGACGTCGTTCATCTTAGGGCTCCTGCGCCCCCGAATAGCGGCTTGGCGGCCTAGGCCACAAGCCGCCGCGAACCGGACTTCCGACGTTACCAGTAGCGGCTCTTGCCCGGCCAATCGAGGTAGCCACGCTCGAACGTGGTGGGCGCGTTCCAGTAGAGCGGCGGCGGAGGCCCCTCCAGAGCGGCCAGGGTCTGGTAGCTGAGATAGCCGCGATGGGCGATGTGGCGCTCGTGCTGGAAGGCCAGGACGGCCTCGGCGGTGCGTTCATCGTAGCGCCCGTCGATCTCGCCGCGGTACAGCCCGCGCGCATGCAGGCCGCGCTGCAGGCGCGACACCCGCTCGGGCGTCGCGTCATCGGCGCAGAGCACGCGTATCCAGCCCAGCCGCGCGGGCGCTGGCTGAACGGGCGCAGGGAAGGGCTGGACGGTCAGACACC
>CAXTRP010000101.1:0-1293 GCA_964246615.1 uncultured Caulobacteraceae bacterium
TGCTCGCCGCGCTGGCGCCGGCGGACAGTGGCGATGGCGCTCATGATCCGGGCCTCAGGCCGCGCGAGCGCGAGAGTCGGTGAGCGCGGACTTGATCGCGCCCAGCACCTCGGTCTGGCGCTTCAGCTCGTTCAGCTGTTCGCCCGCCAGCATGCCGGGGGAAACCGGCGGGATGCGCGCATCGATGATCTCGCACAGGTCTTCCACGGCCTCGTCGATGCGCGACGCCCAGCGCCGCTCGAAAATGCGCAGGATAACCGAGGCCAGAATGCCCGCGATGGACGTCCAGAACTTGGTGGCTGTGATGGTCAAGAGGCCCGAAAGCGCGGCCTGCATGGTCGCGGTGCTGGCGCTTCCCGTGCCCAGCACGCTGGTGGCCTCGCTCAGCGCCGCCACCACGCCCAGGAACGTGAAGATCAGGCCTATGGCCACAAACAGGTTGGACCACCAGCCGAGCACGCCGGTTTCCGAGGTGACGATGCTGAACACCGTCCAGGCGGGCGCGCCGCTGCGCAGTTCGCCCTGGGGCGTGAAGGTCAGGGAGCTGCGGAAGGCGGCCCAGGCCCGTTCAAGGTTGAAGCTCTGCTTGTCCGGCCGCGCCATGATTGCGGAGACCTGATCGATCTCCGAAGGCGCAACGGTGCGTGGGAAGTCTACGATGCGGCGGCTGACGGCTTTGCGGATGGGGATCACCCGCCTGAAGTAGACGCCGAGCAGGATCAGGATGGCGGCGAACAGGATGGCGCCCGCCAGCGCGAGCGCGACGCCCTTGGTGCTGAACAGCACGATCAGCAGGTGGGTCAGGGCGTCGTTGAGGGCGGTTATACCTGGCATCGAACAACCATTCTGATCAGGCTACGCCCACTTGCAGCGCTTTTCCGACGGATAGCGATCCGGGGCAAGTGTCGGGCCCCTCTTGGCCTCAGAGGGGGGAGCTAGACGTCCACCTCGGCGTCGAGTGCGTTCTCCTGGATGAACTCGCGGCGGGGTTCGACCAGATCGCCCATCAGCTTGGAGAACATGTCGTCAGCGTCGTCGGCGTGGGTCACCTTCACCTGGAGCAGGGTCCGGGCGTCGGCGTCCAGCGTGGTTTCCCACAGCTGCTCGGCGTTCATCTCGCCCAAGCCCTTATAGCGCTGGATGCTCAGCCCCTTGCGGCCGGCGTCCATCACCGCGGCCACCAGGTCCAGGGGGCCGCGCACGGTACGGGCCTGATCGCGGCGGGTGAAGCTGGCGGGTTCTGGAAACGCTGTGGCCAGCACGGTTGCGCGCTCGGCCAGCTTGCGGGCGTCG
>CAXTRP010000101.1:1303-8908 GCA_964246615.1 uncultured Caulobacteraceae bacterium
CACGCCGCGCCGCAGCCGTGAGAAGACGTAGCCGCCGGGACCAAACCCATGGCCGCCGTCACCCATCGCCGGCTCGCCGCTCCAGCGCCCATCACCCTCCTCGGCATAGAGGTTCAAGCGTTCGGCGGCGCGGCCGACATCACCGCCTTCGCCGAACAAGCCGGCCAGCGCCGCCTGCTCGATGGCGAAGGCCGGCGCGCGCAACGACAGGCGGTCTATCAGCAGCTTCGCCGCCTGGGCGTCGCGCACGAGCTGGTGCAGGTCGGCCCCCATGCGCCGCTCGCCCGACCGCTGGTCGAGCTGGGCGCCGTCGACACCCTCGTCGAACAAGAAGGCCGCCATCTCCGCGTCGTCTTTCAGGTAGCGCGAAGACTTGCCCTTGGCGGCTTTGTAGAGCGGCGGCTGGGCGATGTAGAGATAACCCTGCTCGATCACCTTGGGCATCTGTCGGTAGAAGAAGGTCAGCAGAAGCGTGCGGATGTGGGCCCCGTCCACATCGGCGTCGGTCATGATGATGATCTTGTGATAGCGGATCTTCTCGATGTCGAAGTCTTCACGCCCGATCCCGGCGCCGAGCGCTGTGATCAGGGTGCCGATCTGGTCGGAGCCCAGCATCTTGTCGAAGCGGGCGCGCTCCACGTTCAGCACCTTGCCGCGCAACGGCAGAATGGCTTGGTTCTCGCGGTTGCGGCCCTGCTTGGCCGACCCTCCTGCCGAGTCGCCCTCGACGATGAACAGCTCCGACTTGGCGGGATCGCGCTCCTGGCAGTCGGCGAGCTTTCCGGGGAGCGAGGTGATGTCGAGCGCACTCTTGCGCCGGGTCAGCTCGCGCGCCTTCTTTGCGGCTTCGCGCGCCGCGGCGGCGTCGACGATCTTGGCGACGATCAGCTTGGCCTCGTTCGGATGCTCCTCGAACCAGTGGCCGAGCGCCTCGTTCACCAGCTGCTCCACCGCAGGGCGAACCTCCGAAGACACCAGCTTGTCCTTGGTCTGCGATGAGAACTTGGGGTCCGGCAGCTTCACCGAAAGGACGCAGGTGAGCCCTTCGCGCGCGTCCTCGCCGGAGACGCTCACCTTCTCCCGCTTGGCGGCGCCTGAACTCTCAACGTAGCCGCCCACCACCCGGGTCAAAGCGGCGCGGAAGGCCGCCAAGTGGGTGCCCCCGTCGCGCTGAGGGATGTTGTTGGTGAAGCACAACATCTGCTCGTGGTAGCTGTCGTTCCACCAGAGCGCGAGATCGATCTCCACCCGGTCTTTGGACCCGCGCACGGCCACCGGCGTCTTCAGGATGGCGGCCTTGGACTTGTCGAGGTGGCGCACGAACGCCTCGACACCGCCCTCGTAACACATCACCTCTTCGAACGGCTCCGCCTCGCGCAGATCCTTGAAGCGGATCACCACGCCGGAGTTCAAAAAGGCCAGTTCGCGCAACCTGTGTTCCAGCGTCTTGCGGTCGAACTCGATGGTGGTGAAGGTGCCCTCGCCCTCCCCCGGCCCGGTCTTCAAGGAGGGCATGAAAGTGACGCTGGTGCCGGTAAGGTGTTCGCCGGCCTTCTTATCAGGCGCCGTGCGGACGGGCGCGTCGCCGGTGATCTCCAGCGAAGACACCGCATCGCCCCGCTCGAAGCGCATCTCGTACTGCTTGGCGTTGCGCCAGATCTTCAGCTGGAGGAAGTCAGACAGCGCGTTGACCACCGAAACACCGACGCCGTGCAGGCCTCCTGAGACCTTGTAGCTGTTCTGGTCGAACTTGCCGCCGGCGTGCAGCTGGGTCATGATTACTTCGGCGGCGCTGACGCCCTCTCCGGAGTGGATGTCCACCGGAATGCCGCGCCCGTCGTCGATGACGGTGCAGGAGCCGTCAGGGTTCAGCGTGACCTGCACGTGCGAGGCGTAACCAGCGAGCGCCTCGTCGATGGCGTTGTCCACCACCTCGTAGACCATGTGGTGCAGGCCCGATCCGTCGTCGGTGTCGCCGATGTACATGCCGGGACGCTTGCGCACCGCGTCCAAGCCCTTGAGCACGCGGATCGACTCCGCACCGTAATCACCGCCCGGGGCTAACTCGGGGACGGCGGGTAAGTCTTCGCTCATCGCGTCCTTCAGTCTGCCACCACGGTGAGCTGCGAGGCGTCCACCTGGACAGCCTGCGCCCAACCGGGCCGGTGTTGGAACAGCGCTTGGTCGGTCCCCGTTAGGAAGGCCTGGAGCCCGAGCGCCGTGATCTCGTCGAACAGCGCCGCACGCCTTTTCGCGTCGAGGTGCGCCGCCACTTCGTCCAACAATAATATAGGGCTTGGCGACGATTCTGCACGGGATAAACGCGCCGCCTGAGCGAGCACCAGATTCAGGATCAAGGCCTTCTGCTCGCCGGTGGAACACTCCGCCGCAGGACGATCCTTCTCGCGGTGGCGGACCAGCAGATCGGTGCGATGGGGGCCGGTAAGGGCGCGGCCGGCGGCGGCGTCGCGGGGGCGCGCGCGCGCGAAAGCTTCCGCGAGCGCGGGTGCGTCCAGGGCGCCAAGGGGTCGCGCCCAATCCCCCGCCAACGCCAGGTCGGCCAGTGGGAAAGGCCGGTCGGCGCGGCCGTTGATCTCGGCTTGCAGGGCGTCCAGCGTGCGGGTGCGGGCGGCGGCCAGACGCACCCCCTCTTCGCCCAGGCGGGCCTCGAGCACATCCAGCCAAGCCGGATCGGCAGGCCCGTCGGTGAGCAGCCGCATGCGCTCGCGCAGGGCGCGCTCATAGGCGCTGACCACGGCGGCGTGCGCGGGCTCGGCGGCGAAGGCGAGCCGGTCGAGGAAGCGGCGCCGCTCCGTCCCGCCCTCCTGGAACAGGCGGTCCTGGGCGGGGGTGAGCCAGACCAGGCGCACCTGCTCCGCGAGCCGTCCTGGCGCGACAGTCTCGCCCTCAAGCCGCACGACTCGCCGCACAGCGCTAGGCGCGTCCACTCCCGTGCCGAGCCGTGTCTCGCCATCATCGGATGCGAGGAGGGTCGCGACGCTCCAGGCCCGGCCCGCAGGCTCGCCGGGCATGCGGCGCCCGAGCTCGGCCACGGACGCGCCCCGCAGGCCCTTGCCCGGTGCAAGGTAGGACAGCGCTTCGAGCAGGTTGGTCTTGCCCGCGCCGTTCAGCCCAAAGAGCGCCACCGGGCGCCCGTCCAGCTCAAGGGCGGCGTCGGTGTAGGAGCGGAAATCCCGCAGCGTAAGCCGGCGGAGGACGGTGCGGGCCATGGCGCGTCCAAGTGGCCTTCAAGCGTCGGCTTGTCCATGCGGCGGGCGCAGTGGGCGTCAACGAAGAGCCACGCGCGCTTCACGCGGTTGAGTCGCCACACAGCCCGGGATGTGCGCCAGCTCCGGTCCGAGCCGGCCGAGCTGCGGTTCCAGGCTCCGGTCGCAGCTGGCGACAACCCGGCCAGGGATCATGGCCGCCCCGGCGTCGCGACGCTCCACATGCACTCCGCGCTCCCGCCAGACGACGGCGTAGAACTGGAGCTGAGGCGCGTAGGCGACATCGCCCTGCACGTTGGGCACCCCGTTGTCGCGCACCTCCACATGCTCGATCCCGCGACGGTGCAGGGCGGCGAAAACCTCGCCGTAGCGGCCCGTGGACCGCTGGTCGACCAGGGTCGGATAGAAGTCGCGCACGATGAAGATGATCCCGACCAGCACCGCCGCGCCCGCTCCGAGCGCGATGCGCTCCCACCTCGGTGCGGGGTCCTGTAGGCTGACGCCCCGACGCGCGCGCAGGCGATTGCGAACGCTCTCGAGCCCCAGGCCGGAGGCTATAGCCAGGAACGGATGACAGGGATCGGTGTACCAGCGGATCTTGGTCTGGCTGGCGCTGAACACCCCCATGATCCCCACCACCATGCAGATGGCGAAGATCATCCCCGCCCGGCGGCGGCCGCGTAAGCTCCTGACCTCGGCCATCAGCGGCAGGGCGAACACGCCCAGCGAGAAGCCGAAGGCCCCGAACACCAGCAGCGGATAGTACCACACCGGGTTGATGTGCCGCTCGATGATCGTGGAATAGCGGCCGACCTCGTTGATCGCCACCGCGTGCAGATAGCCGGGGCTCGCCCGCTCCCGCGCCAGGTAGAAGGCGGCGCTGATCCCGGCGATCACCACAGCCGCCGACGGATAGGCCCAGGACCGGAACGGCCGGTCGATCCTGCGCTGGACGCAGAGATAGAGGACCAGCCCCGCACCAGGCGCCAGGGCTGCGACCCCCTTGGTCAGCACCGCGCCCGCGACCAGCAATCCGGCCAGCAGCACCATGGCCGGCCTGGGTCGAGCGCGATGCAGGGTGAAGAAGAACAGGCAAGCGTAGGCGGTGACGAAGACGCAGAGCAGCGCCTCGTAGTCGGCGGTCTGGCCGCTATGCCGGCCGACGAAGCCCCGGGTGGTGAGCAGCACCACGCCGGCCGCCAAGGGCGCAAAGCTGGTGCGCGTCAGCTTCCAGCTGAAGCCCATGACCACTGCGGCGCTGCCGAGCGTCGCCAGCGCGGACGGGATGCGGAGCGCGCCCTCGTTGGGGCCGAACACCGACATGCACAGCGTCATCAGCCAGATCAGCAGCGGCGGCTTGGTGTTCCAGAGGTCCGGGTGGAAGCCGAAGGTCGTCACCAGCGACAAGCCCGTGGTGCGCATCTCGATGGCGTTCACCGCCAGGCGCGACTCGTCCCAGCGGTTGATCGGAAAGGCCGGCAGGTCGATGCACATCCAGACCGCCGCCACGGCCAGGAGCAACCCGGCCCGGCGCAGGAAGCAGACCTTAGCGGGAGACATGGGCGCGAGAGACATGGGCGCTGGTGACCGGACGAACGTACAGCTCGACATCCGCCCAGGGACTGCGGTGCAGGACATAGCCCTGAGCTTCGGCGTAGGCTCGAAGGCCCTTGTCCAGGTCCACCCGGGTGTCGCCGCCCCTGTGCTCATAGCCCGTGACGATGGCCGCGGGCGGCGTCGCATCCAATCCGCTCGCCAGGGACGACGGGCTGATGATCCCGAGCCGTCGACGCAGGCCTGGGTCCACGCCATCGGCGCTTCGGTACAGCATCGCGCCCCCGGCGAAGCGGCGATCCAGGCGATAGCCGCTGTCGAGCACCGCGTGCGCTGACAAGGTGGCCACCGCGCCCCTAGAGCCTGCGCGGCGCAGGGTGTCGCCCACCCAGTGGTTTTCGCGCGCCACGGCGATGGCGGGCCACCGGCCGGTCCGCACGTCCGGCCCGACCTTGAGACACATCACACACACGCCCGTCGCCGCTCCCATGATGAGCGCGGGCCTCGCCCATCGCGGCCACCCTCCCCTCGCCGCCAGACCCAGCCTCACGAACAGCGGCGCCAGAAGCGGAGCGAAATACTGCTTGAAGGTCGGTGAGGGCGAAAAGGCGGCGGCCAGGCCGGCGACGATCATCAGGTCCAGCAACCCCGCGCCGGCAGAGCCCCGCTCCAGATCGCGCCCCCGGCCGAGGCGGCTGAAAAGCACGACCGCCAGCGCGGCCAGGGCAGGTCCGAGGGCCATGTCGCCCAGGCCATACAGCAGCTTGAAGCCAAGCCGCATACGCTGCCCTAGACCGTTGGCGACGTACCAGCGGCGCGGCCCGTCGGCCCAGAAACCGATCAGGGCGAAGCGCACGGCCTCCGGCGCCCCCGCATAAGCCATGGCGATCGGCGAAAATCCGACACCCGCCCCAAAGCCGAAGCCCGCCGCCTCCTGCAAGCGGGTGCGCACCGGCAAGCGCGCCAGCCGGCCGGCGACCGCCACGCCCGTGACCGCCAGCAGCGGGGCGTAGGACACCTTGGCGCTGACCCCGGCCCCAAGCAGCAGGCCGCAGACGCTCCAGTCGAGCCAGGGCCGCGGCCCGTCCTCAAAGGCGCGGCAGGCCGCGACGATGGCCCAGGCGAGCAGGGCCATCGGCAGGGCGTCGTTGCGCACCACGCTCGAACAGTACTGGAACGTATAGCAGCTCGCCATGAGCAGGACGCAGGCCCAAGCCGCCCGACGCGGCACACCCAGACGGTGCTGGGCTACAGCTACGCCCAGCAGAGCGGCGAGCCCGCAGGCGGCCGAGAACAGCCGCAGGACCAGATACGTCCAGCCCGGCGCCAGGCTCGTGAGTGGCGCGGCCAGCCAAGGATAAAGCGGCGCCTGCACGTAGGCGAAGTCGCTGTAGAGTCGCGCTTTCGCCGCGAGCACGCTGGCGGCGAGATATTGGTCCTCATCGTGGTTGTAGGGCGTGGCGACGGCCAATCCCGCCAGGAGCAGGGCGAGGCCCAAGAACAGCACAGCCGGCGTAAGGAGCGGCCGCCACGACCGGGCGGCTGCGTCCTTGCCCATGAGCCCCGACGTCCTCTCAGCCGCGCCTTGACCCACGCGGCCAATCACCGGAGTGCTGGGCCGCCGTGCGCCCTCGTCGGCCTCACTAGCCCGGTCGCCGGAAAAATCAACGATGATCGAGCGCCCCGCAATATCGGCGCAGGCCACCCCGGCGGCGGCGAACGTGGCGCGGCCCGGCGAGGTGGAACTCTGGAGCAACCGCCGGCTGGTGCATCCCCTGTCCCGATGGTTGGCGGCGCGCCTGGTCTCGACGCCCTTGACGCCGGACATGGTGTCCATCGGCGGTGCAGTGATGGCGGCCATGGCCGCGGCGGCCTACACCCTGGCGCCTCGGCCCTGGGGCGCCCTGCTGGGCTTCGCCGCCCACTTCGCCTGGCACGTGCTCGACGGAGCCGATGGCGATCTGGCGCGGCGCACTGGCCGCAGCTCCACCCACGGCGAGCTGGTGGACGGCATTTGCGACTATGCGGGACGCACGATCCTGTACCTGGCGCTCGGCGCCTATGGGGCGGCTCAGTTCGGCGGCTGGGTCTGGGCGCTGGCGGTGTTCGTCGGCCTCTCGCGCATCATCCAGGCCAACTTCTACGAGACGGTGCGGCGGGAGTACCGCAAGTGGGTCTACGGGACCGACTGGCTGCGGCAGAGCCTGGAGGCGGCGGAGGCGGAAGGCGGCGTCGGCGGAACCGCCGGGGCGCTTGGCCGGCTTTTCCTGGCGGTCTCCTCGCGCGTGACGCCGAACGGCCATGGGGTGGATATGGCGGTTGCCGCCCGTGCCGACCGAAGGCCGGGCGGCCTTGAGGCGGCGCGCGTAATCTGCCGTGCGGAGCTGAGGCCGACGGTGAAGCGGGCGGCCGCGCTCTCCGCCAATTCCGAGACCGTGGTCATCTTCCTGTCCATGCTGGCGGGAAGCCCGATCTATCTGTTCGTCTATGTCGCAGTGCTGCTCAACGCCGCCTACCTCGCCCTGTACGTGGAGCAACGGGCGCGGTTCAGGGCGACGGCGAGCGCGCTGCTGGCGGACTGAGCAGACCGGGATCGAACTGCAGCGCTGCCAGGCGCGCGTACAGGCCGCCTCGCGCGATAAGCTCTGCGTGGGCGCCAATCTCGACGATGCGGCCCTGGTCCATGACCACGATCCGGTCGGCTTCGAGCACGGTGGCCAGCCGGTGCGCGATCACCAGGGTGGTGCGGGTGCGACCGGCCTGCGCCAACGCATCCTGAACCAGCCGCTCGTTGCCGGCGTCCAGCGCACTGGTGGCCTCGTCC
>CAXTRP010000102.1:0-8853 GCA_964246615.1 uncultured Caulobacteraceae bacterium
GCACCAGACTACGAATCTGGGGGTTGGAAGTTCGAGTCTTTCCGGGCGCGCCAGTAATCATCGGGTATTTCTACACTTCGAGTGCTCGCCCGCGGTTCTTGGGTAGCACGGTGGGTAGCAATCAGCCAAAGCGCTCCCCTGGGCGTCCTACCGCTGAGCGATAAGCACGGCCTCCGTCGCCAGCATGGCATCCGCTATCCCGCGTCGCGTCAGAGCGGATATCCGGGACAGCAGGGCGTCACTCTGGGTCATCGCCGGTTGGCGGAGCCGCGCCACTCCTGGTTGCCGGTGGATCGGCAAGCGGTGATGATGCTGGAATGATCACGGCAGTGCCTTGAACACTCCCCAGGCTGCGCAGTCGGCCAACTTCGGCTTCCTCGCCCCATACGACGAAGCCCTGGTCGGCGTTGCCGCCCTGGCCGAGCGCTACTTCCCCGATGACCCGATTACCTGCCTGATGAAGCTGCGGCAGTTCGGCGAGCTCCTCGCCCAGCAGGTCGCCGCCCGTGCCGGCGTGTTCGTGGCGGTGGATGAACCGCAGTCCGACCTGCTCGGCCGGCTCCGCCGCGACACCGCCTACTCGCGCGACGTGATCGACCTGTTCCACGACCTGCGCCGCACCGGCAACGAGGCGGTCCACCAGCACCGGGGCACCCACGCGACGGCGTTGACGGGGCTCAAGGTCGCCCGGCAGCTCGCCGTCTGGTTCCACCGCACCTTCGGCGACCGCGCGTTCAAGCCCGGTCCCTTCCAGCCGCCGCGGCCGCCCATCGATCCCACCATCCAACTGCGGGATGAACTCGAGCGACTGCAGTCGGAGCGGCTGGCGTCCGTCTCGGTCGCTGAGGCCGCGGCCGCTGCCGCCGCCCGACAAGCCGACGACGCCCAGCGAGCGTTGCGCACCGCCGAGGAGCGCGCCGCCGCCGAAGCGGAGGAGCGGGCGGTGTGGGAGGCGCTGGCGACCGAGACGGAGAGTCGGCTCCTGGCGCTCCGGGAGGAACTCGCGCGAGTTCAGGCGGCTGCCGTCGCACAGCCGGCCACGCTCCAACTCCTCGCCACCGCCGCGAACGAGGCCGCCCAGGCGATCGACCTGGACGAGCAGGCCACCCGGTCCCTCATCGACGGACGGCTGCGCGCCCGGGGGTGGGAGGCGGACACGCTGGCGCTGCGCCATGCGGCCGGGGCGCGCCCGGTCGCAGGACGCAACCGGGCGATCGCAGAATGGCCCACGGCGACCGGCCCGGCCGACTACGTCCTCTTCGTCGGGCTCACCTGCGTCGGCATCGTCGAGGCCAAGCGGGGCAGCCGGAACGTCTCAGCTGCCATTGACCAGGCCGGCAGATACAGCCAGGGCTACCTTCCCGAGCCGGGCATCCTGCTGCCCACCGGCGGACCCTGGCTCGCGCAGACCGATTCCATCGACGAGCCGCCCTACCGCGTGCCGTTCCTATTCGCCACCAATGGACGCGCCTACCTCAAGCAGCTCGAGGCGCAGTCGGGTATCTGGCACCGGGATGCGCGGGACCCGACCAACCGGCGGCGGGCGCTGACCGACTGGCCCACCCCCGACGGGCTGAAGGCAATGCTGGATGTCGACCGCGTCGGCGCCAGCGCGGCGTTGACGACGCTCCCGTTCGATTTCGCGTTCGGGCTGCGGGACTACCAGATGCGCGGCATCCAGGCGGTCGAGGCGGCGCTGGCCGACGACGACCGGCGCGCGCTGCTGCTCGCGATGGCCACCGGCACCGGAAAGACCGCGCTGGCCGTGGCGCTGCTGTATCGGCTGCTGCATACGCGGCGCTTCCGCCGGGTCTGCTTCGTGGTGGATCGCACCGCGCTCGGAGACCAGGCCAAGGACGCGTTCACCACCACCCGGATCGTCAGCGCCCGCACCTTCGCCGACATATTCGGCCTCAAGGTGCTGGGCGACGCAGCCCCTGACCCGGACACCAAGGTCCACATCTGCACCATCCAGGGGCTGGTCAAGCGCGTGCTGTTCGCATCCACGCCGGAGGACGTGCCGCCGGTCGACCAATACGACCTCATGCTCGTGGACGAGTGCCACCGCGGCTACACGCTGGATCGCGAGATGAGCGACGCCGAACTCGGGTTCCGCTCCGAGGCCGACTACGTCAGCAAGTATCGCCGCGTCATCGAGCACTTCGACGCCGTCCGCATCGGCCTGACCGCGACGCCCGCCCTCCATACCACCGAAATCTTCGGCCGCCCGATCTTCACCTACGGCCTGCGGGAGGCGGTGATCGATGGCTGGCTGGTGGACCAGGAGCCGCCCATCCGCATCGAGACCGCACTGTCCCGCGACGGCATCCACTTCCCCAAGGGCGCCGACCTACCGCTGCTCGACCCGCTCACCGGCACGATCGACCTGACGACCGCACCTGACGACCTCGGCTTCGAGGTGGAGAGCTTCAACCGCCGCGTCGTCACCGCCGAATTCACCCGCGTCGTCTGCGAACAGCTGGCCGAGCACATCGATCCCGCGGACCCCGGCAAGACGCTGGTCTTCGCGGCGAGCGACGCGCATGCCGATATGGTGGTCGGTGCGCTGGGTGCGGCGATGGAAGCGCGCCACGGGAAGCAGGACGAGGCGCTGATCCGCAAGATCACCGGCAGCGTCGACAAGCCCGGCACCATGATCCGGCGCTTCCGCAACGATTCCACGCCGAAGATCGCCGTCACGGTGGACCTGCTGACCACCGGGATCGACGTGCCCAGGATCGTCAACCTCGCCTTCCTGCGCCGGGTCAGCAGCCGCATCCTCTACGACCAGATGATCGGGCGCGCGACCCGGTTGTGCCCGGAGATCGGCGGCCCCGGGATCGACAAGGAGAGCTTCCGCGTGTTCGACGCGGTCCGCCAGTCGGAGGCGATCGGCGACCTGACCGAGATGAAGCCGGTGGTGGTCAACCCGTCGCTCTCGTTCACGCAGCTGCTCGACGAGCTGGCGCGGTTGACGGACCCCGAGCAGCGTGCCCTGGTCCGGGATCAGCTGCTGGTCCGCCTGCGTCGGCGAGTCGCCCGGCTGTCGCCACAGGCCGCCGAGCAGTTTGCCGCCGCCGCGGGGGAGACGCCGGCCGAGACCCTCGCCCGGGTGCGCACTGCCGACCCCGCGGACCTGGCCGCCTGGGTCGCCGCGCGCCCCGGCCTCGGCAGGGTCCTGGACTGGCAGCCCGATGCCGGCCGCCCGACGCCGCTCGCTGTATCGTTCCACCCGGATGCGCACGTCGCCACCACCATCGGCTACGGCGCCGCCGGACGGCCCGAGGACTACCTCGAGACGTTCGGCGCGTTCCTGCGCGCCAACGAGAACCGACTGGCCGCCCTCTCGCTCGTGCTGCGCCGCCCACGCGACCTGAGGCAAGCCGACCTGCGAGCGCTGGCCTTGGCGCTGCAGGAGGCCGGATTCTCCGAGACGGCGCTGCGTTCCGCCTGGCGGGAGGCCAAGCAGGCGGATGTCGCCGCCAAGCTCATCGGCTTCGTGCGACAGGCCGCGCTCGGCGACGCGCTGGAGCCCTGGGCCGTCCGCGTGCAGCGCGCCGTCGAGGCCGTCATCAAGCGCGCGAGCCTCACGCCCCAGCAGCAACAATGGCTTCGGCGCATCGGAACGCAGGTGGCCGAGATCGGCGTCGCCGACCCGACGGCGCTCGACCAAGGGCAGTTCCGCGAGGCGGCGGGCGGGTTCACCCGGCTCGACCGGGTGTTCGGCGGCCGCCTGGCCGGATTGCTGGGCGACATCAACGAGGCGGCGTGGAAGGATACGGCATGAGGGAGTGGGCATGAGCGAATCACGAGCGGCCGCCGGGGTGACCCGGGACATCGTCCAGAAGCTGTGGCGCCTGTGCGACATACTCCGCGACGACGGCATCACCTACCAGGCCTACGTCACCGAGCTGACCTACCTGCTGTTCCTGAAGATGCTGGCCGAGACGCAGCGCGAGGCCACGCTGCCGGCAGACGCGCGCTGGGCCAGCCTGACCAGCCGCCAGGGCGAGGCGCTGCTGACGCATTACCGCGCGCTGCTGCTGCGCCTCGGCACCGAAGGCGCAGGCACCGTCCGCACCATCTTCACCGACGCGCAGACCAGCCTGCGCAAGCCGACCAACCTGCACGAGCTGATCACCCAGATCGACCGGCTGGACTGGTATTCGGCCAAGGTGGAGGGCCTAGGCGACCTCTACGAGGGCCTGCTGGAGAAGAATGCCGGGGAGAAGAAGTCGGGCGCCGGGCAATACTTCACCCCGCGCCCGCTGATCGACTGCATGGTCCGCCTGCTGCAGCCCTTGCCGGGCGAGGTAGTGCAGGACCCGGCGGCCGGCACCGGCGGCTTCCTGGTCGCCGCCGACCGCGCCATCAAGGACCGCACCGACGACCTGTTCGCGCTAAAGACCGAATCCGAGCGCCGCTTCCAGCGCGAGGAGGCGTTCCGTGGGCTGGAACTGGTCCCCGACACTCACCGGCTACTGCTGATGAACCTGATGCTGCACGGCATCGGCGGCGACCTCGTGCGCGGCGGCGACGCCATGGGGCCTGACGGCGAGGCGCTGGGCGCCGCCGACCTGATCCTGACCAACCCGCCCTTCGGCACCAAGAAGGGCGGCGGGCGCCCCGCGCGGCCGGACTTCACCATCACCGCCGACACCAGCAACAAGCAGCTCGCCTTCGTGGAGCATGTGGTGCGCGCGCTTCGCCCCGGTGGCCGCGCCGGCATCGTGGTGCCGGACAACGTGCTGTTCGCGGACGGCGCCGGGCGGGAGCTGCGCCGCTGGATGATGGATGTTGCCGACCTGCACACCATCCTGCGCCTGCCGACCGGCATCTTCTACGCCCAGGGTGTGAAGACGAACGTGCTGTTCCTGCGCCGCGGCCCGGCCCGAGTGGCCAAGGCGAACACCCCGGCGGTGTGGGTCTACGACATGCGCGCCGGCCAGCCCGCCCACGGCAAGACGCGCCCGTTGCGAGCCGACGACTTCGCCGCATTCGAGACCTCCTACGGCGACGATCCGAACGGCGCCGCCGCGCGCGAGGACCAGGGCGCCGAAGGCCGCTTCCGCCGATTCACCCGTGCCGACATCGAGGCCCGCGGCGACAACCTGGACATCGCCTGGCTGCGCGGCAGCGACGAGGCCGGCGAGGATGCGCTAGAGGAGCCTGAGGACATACTGGAGGCAATGCGAACGCACCTGGCGCGCGCGCTCGCGGAAGTGGACGCGCTGGCGGTGCAGTTCGGCGACGAGCCGGTGTTGGCAGCGGCTGCCGAGTGACACGCGTCGCTCCTGCTTGCTGGCGCGCATCGACGCTCGATGCTGTATGCTCGTCGCTTACCGATGGTGACCACCTCGCCCCACCGAAGGCAGAGCGAGGTATTCCGTTCATCACGATCTCCGCCATGAATGATGGCAATGTGAACCTGGAGAAGGCTACGCGGTTCGTGCCTCAAACCTATTATGACGGGCTATCCGGCGATCGCCGTGCAAGGCCTGGCGACATCCTTCTCTCTGTCACCGGTTCGCTGGGCATCGCAGCGCCTGTCATCACGGATGAGCCGTTCGTGTTCCAACGCCATATTGCTGTCCTGCGGCCTGATCGACAGGTGATCGATGGCTCGTTCCTGCTCTACTTTCTGAGGTCTAGCGGGACGCGTGAGGGCCTTGTGGAGGGTTCCACCGGGACCGCTCAGATGACAATCGCTCTCGGGACGTTGCGACGATTCCCAATTCTGCTTCCACCCTTGGCCGAGCAACGCCGGATCGTGGCGCGGATCGAGGCGCTGTTCGCCCGCACCCGCCGCGCCCGCGCCGACCTCGAACGCATCACGCCGCTTGCGGAACGCTACACATCAGCTGTCGTAGCTGAAGCGACGTCTGGAACAGAGATCCAATGCAGGCAAGAACCCCTAGATATTTCAGTTGAAGAACGGCTGCGGCAGCTTCGAAACCTTCGAAACAAGACACCCAAGCTAGCTCGGCGCAAGCGCCTTGCAACCATTCCCGAGGTCAGTATTCCCAGTAATTGGCAATGGATTTCTCCCGACGAGCTTGCAGATGACGTTGACCATTCGCTCGGAATAGGTCCGTTCGGAAGCAACCTTACTGTTTCGGACTACCGCGACCACGGGGTGCCGCTGGTGTTTGTCAGGGACATCCGCAGAGGAAGCTTCAACGCTGAACCGAAGAAGTTTGTCAGCCCGGAGCACGCGGCGTCGCTACGACCTCACCATATTCTAGGTGGCGAGGTGCTGATCACCAAGATGGGCGATCCACCCGGCGATACCGCAGTATACCCTGAAGATGCCGGATTAGCTGTCATCACTGCTGACTGTATCAAGCTGGCGCCCCACAAAGAATTGGCAACTGCAGATTTTTTAGCCTTGGCGATCCGCTCGCCCTACTTCTTAGGACAGATCGAAGAGGCAACTCGTGGGGTTGCGCAGCAGAAGGTCAGTCTCGACCGATTTCGAACGTTAGCGCTTGCAATCCCACCGCTTGGTGAACAGCGGCGTATTGTGGCCCATATGAACCATGAGCGCCTTTCTGCTCAGATAGTGGTTCGCGGGTCCGCTAGCGCGCTCGCCCTCCTTGCCCGCCTCGAACAGAGCATCCTCGCCCGCGCCTTCCGCGGCGAACTCGTGCCAGTTCACCCTGCGGACAGGCTCCCGAACGCCGCGCCGGCAACTGCGTCGCCGAGATCGGACAGCCCACGACGGTTACAGCGCGTCCCTGCTTAGCCGGAGGGCGAGAACGATAGGGATCGCGCGTGGCCTGAGCTAGCAAGGCACATGCTCAACCCTGATCCGAATGTGGAGTCGAACGCCCACGAACGTTCCCGCGCCGGCCTCCAACATTGGCCCGACGAGATCTGCTCCGACTACCCCGTCGCGTATGTCAGATTGACGACGCTGCGCGTCGATGGCGATACCTTTCTTCTGTTCGGCTGCGTGGAATTGCTGCCCCGAGAGGTTTCACCCCTGCCAAGCCACCAGGCGCCACGCCTGAACCTCCCGCGCGGCGCGACTGCGATGAGCAGCCTCAACGTGCTCGCCACGGACGCGGCGCTACGCTGGTACGAGAGCGTCCTCGCCAGTCCGATCAGCATCCCGGGAATGGACGGTCCGGCCATTGTCCGCACGGTCCGCCTCGCCCCGGAACCGCGCCTCGGTGATCTGGTCGTCGCCAGGACGCCGACGGTGCCGGTGGCCTGGACCTCAGGACCGAGAATGCACCGCATGGTTCCCATGGAGCCCCTGCCAGAGGGGATGGCGGCATTGCTGGCGCCGACAGCAGGCGGTTCGGCGCTTCGCGACTGGATGCTCGAACATTGCTTCATTGACCTTGCCGCGCACCCGGACTGCGCAGGCGGGCTCGTTCTGCTCGCGGCCAATCCGATCATCCGGCATGTGTCGGAGTATCCGTTGCGCAAGCTCCAGGATGGCCGGGAGGTCCTCGGGATCAGGCTGGTCCCGCGTCTCGGCTGCTCCCTTGAGACAGTGAAGGTGCGCCTCTCCGAGGTACGGCCTGATGGCATCGGCTTCGCGCAAGACGTCGCGCTTGACGAGTTTGGCGAGGCCGAGGTGACCCTGTCGCAAGAAGCTCTGGATACTGCGCTGGAGGTGAGTTGTTCTCGTCGCGGGCTGCTGCATGTGGCTCCGCACACGGGATTCCTTCGGTCGATCGGTTTCCAGATAAGACCGGTGCGCGCCTCGATGTCCGTGGAGGTGCCCGCCAGGAGCAAGACCCAGACCGGAAGCCGCTACGATGTTCCGGTTGCGGATAGCCGGTTGAGCAGTGCGAGCGAGGTAGGCAGGCCCGCAGAGGCCGGAGCCGCTTCCAGGCTGGCGTCACTGCTCGCGGCTCGAGCCCAGCCGGTAGGCAGGATCGCGGAGCAGGTCGCGTTCCGCGATGATCGACAGTTCGCCGTTACATTCGTCCGCGGGCTTGTCGCGCACGCCAATTCGCGCGCGCTCTTCGTCGATCCCTACTTCAGCTTCGATGACATACGCGATTTCGCGCTGTCAGCCTGGTCGGGTTCGTGCGCCGTGAGCGTCCTGACGAGCGTGCGAGTCGGTTGGACCAAGCGGGTCCAACACCTTGCCACCGAGAAGCCGCACGGCGACATAATGATTGCGGATCTGGAACAGATCAATCGTATCCGGAATGGCAGCGGACTGTCTTCAATCGAGGTCGGCATCATGGGAGAGCCGGGTATCCACGATCGGTTCTTGGTGGTGGACGACACAGTCTGGCACTTCGGTGATTCGTTCAGATCACTGGGTGGCGCATTGTCTATGGCCTCCAAGGTCCGTGACATGCCGTCGCTGATACCCACGCTGCTCGACGCCCAGGCCAAGGCAATCCCGTTCGCCGAATATTGGGCGCGGGCGAACCACGGGAGTTCCGCAGCTTGACCGCGGACGCATCCGGCCTCGGCTCGATTGAGGCCTGGTTCATGCACCACGAAGTCGACATCGCGCTCGCCTTCTGCCAGTTCGGAGAGATGGCCCCGGAGCAGCGGGCGAGCCTGGACGCCCTGGTACGAACCGCCAGCCTGAGTGCGGATGGCCCCCAGCCCGACGCGCACGGCTCTGGTCCGTGGCCAGGCCGCGCCGACGATGGAGCCGACACGCTCGTTGGCCGTGCCGTGGGTGCCTGCTTCGCGCGGGCGCCGAGCACGCGGTTGCTCGACGCCGCGGATGGCGTCCTGCGCTCGGATGCCGGCTGGCGCGTGTTCGCCGCCACCGCTGCGGATGGGGTGAGATCGGACCCGGCAAGGTCGGATGCGTTAGAGACGTGCCTCGAAGGGTTGGTCCAAGCGTTCACCTGGGCGCCCCGGAGGATC
>CAXTRP010000103.1:0-3080 GCA_964246615.1 uncultured Caulobacteraceae bacterium
TAAGCCAGGTTGTTCGGGTAGGGCGGGGACTCGATACCGGGCGGCACGGCCACGATCGACGGGTCGGTCTCGGGGTCGATCACGTTGGTTTGCGGCGTCTCGTATTCGACGACGAACTGCTTGCTTTCCTCGTTCAGGACGAAGGCGCCCACCGTCCAGTCGAAGCGCGAGCCCGGCCGCGAGAAGAGGTCGAACTCCTCGGTGTAGCTGGAGGTGTTGGTGTTGTAGCGCGCCACGTCGTCATAGGCGCCCAGCACCGAAAACGCGCTCCGCGAGCTGTCGTAGTGGTCGATGAAGTTCTCGTGCTGGTATCCCGTCACCGAGCGGATGCTGAACGCCGGGAAGTCGTACTGCAGGTTGACGTGATAGAGCTGGTTCACCAGCTCGAACTTGCCCTGGAAGTCCTGGAACACGTGCCGCGGATCGGGGTCGGTCTCGTTGATGTTCTTCTGCGCCGCGCCGTGCTCCAGCGAGTGGTACCACTGGCCGGTCACCGTTGCCGAAAAGTTGCTGATGGGTTTCCACAGCACGGCCACCTTGCCGCTCAGGTCGTCGGCGTCGTCCAGGCGGAAATCGTTGAAGTAGGTGTCCTTGGTGAAGCCCTCGTGGCTGTACTTCTGCACCGAGGCCCGGATCGCCACCGTATCGCCCACGGGGACGTTCACCTCGGCCCGCGCGCGGACCAAGTCAAAGTCGCCGCCGCTGATGTCGCCCGAGCCGCCGAAGGTCTTCAGCTCAGGCTGCCGGGTGATCAGGTTGATCGCGCCGCCCGTCGAGCTTTCGCCGTAAAGGTCGCCCTGGGGGCCACGCAGCACCTCGATGTGGTCGATGTCGAACAGGGTTTCGTCCAGCGAGACGCTGTTGACGATGTAGACGCCGTCGACGAACTCCGAGACGCCGGGCGTGGTGGTGGCGGTGTTCTCCGGCGTTTCGGAGCCGACGCCACGGATCGAGACTAGGTTTTCCGACCCGTCGGCCTGGGTGATCTGCAGGCTCGGCACGATGCTGTTGAGGCCCGAGATCTCGTTGATGAACGACGCGTCGAGCGCGGCGGAAGACACCGTGCTGATCGCGACGGGCGTCTTCTGCAGGTCTGTAGCCCTGCGGCCGGCCGTGACCACCACTTCGCTCAGCGAGGTTGCCGAATCGCCTCCGGCGGCCAGGATGGCGGCGCTCCCCTGCACGGCCGCGGCCTGGGGAACTCCCGCTTGCACGGGACCGGGGGCGCTTATGGCGGCGGCCGACTGCGCCCGCGCCAGGACCGGCGCGAGAGCGGCGAGGCTCGCGCCCAGCAGCAGGACCGGCCCCGTTCGCCCCTTGCACCCCATCCGCATGACGATGTCCCCAATCCCTGAGTGTTGCCGCCAGCCTCCCATCGCCGGGTCTGCGCCCGATCGATCGCCGCCGCTGCGCGCACGCCGTCATCAAACTGTGGTGGATGATGCCGCCACCGTCTTGTTCGACGATACGCCGAATCACGGCCTTGGCCACACGCGCCCTATCGCGGCGCCTGCCCCGCAGGCGCCTGACGCTCGAAAGCGTGGCTGTAAGGCGTCTCGACGCCAATCGAACGGGGAGCTTGCCGTTGTGATGACCGCGTTCCTGGAAGCTGACGAGCGGCGGGCCAGCGGCCGAGAGCTTCGACCAGGCTGGCGTCTGGCCTCGACTTGTGTTCGGCTTCCAGCCGTTTGCAACGGCCCGTTCGCCCGCATCCACTCTATCGGAATTGTGACCAAAGGAAATCATGGATCGGATGGTCAAGCGTGCACTGATATTAGGAGTGTCGGGACAAGATGGATCCTATCTCGCCAAGCATCTCCTTGAACGGGGATACCAGGTGCATGGCAGCTCGAGAGACAAGGAGCTTACCAACCTATCTAATCTGCGCCGACTCGGCATTGCTGAGAGGATCGATCTGCATACGATCGTGCTGACCGATTTTCGTAGCGTGCTGCAGGTCGTATCTGCGACTAAGCCTGACGAGATTTACAATCTTGCCGGCCAGTCGTCGGTTGGCCTGTCTTTCGACACGCCGACGGAGACGCTGGATGGCATCATCGTCGGCACCGTCAATATTCTCGAGAGTCTACGATTTCTAAAATCCCCCGCCAAGTTCTTCAACGCCGCATCGAGTGAAAGCTTCGGAGACATCGCCGGTGCGCCAGCCAATGAGAACAGCGCTTTCCGGCCACGAAGCCCCTATGGCGTGGCGAAGGCCGCCGCCTTCTGGATCGTGCGAAATTACAGGGAGGCCTACGATCTGTTCGCCTGCTCAGGGATATTGTTCAATCACGAATCGCCGCTTCGTCCGTCCCGGTTCGTCACGCGCAAGATCGTGAGGACAGCCGTCGACATCTCGCGAGGACGGGCGGTCGAACTCACCCTCGGCAACCTGGCGGTCGCCCGCGATTGGGGCTGGGCCCCCGAATACGTCGAGGCCATGCACCTGATGCTGTCTGCAGACACGCCGCAGGACCTCGTCATCGCCACCGGAAAATCGCACACGCTCTGGGAGTTCGTACAGCGCGCCTTCGCAAGGCTTGGTCTGGACGCTTCGGCTTACGTGCGCAGCGATCCGACCCTGCACCGCCCGCTGGACCTTAATCAAAGCGTCGGCGACCCCAGCCTGATCGGACAGCGTCTCGGATGGCGGCCGGAAGCAACGATGCCAGAGGTCGTCGATCGGCTGGTGGACGCGGAACTCGTCTTGTAGGTAGAGCGCGGTGGAAGGCTCGTCCGACGCCGTTCCACCGACCACGGGTGACCAGGCGACGGTGCGGTGCTAGGGAGTTTTCGGGCTTGCCCTCGGTCGGCGACGCTCGCAACCGAGGAAACCTCCGAACTCTGGCGGTGCTATGGACGACGCGTCCGCAGAAATTCAGGGCTTTTTCGACGGCTATCGCGGTGGCGCGTTCGAGGGTTGGGTCTGGCGGCCGGAGGCTCCGGACTCTGATCCCCTGTCCGTTGAGATTTACGTCAACGGCTTTCGCCTTGGCGAGACGCAGGCGTCGATCTACCGCCCTGATCTACGCGCTGCGGGGATCGCGCACGGCCGGTTCGGCTTCAGCCTGCCGTTCGCC
>CAXTRP010000103.1:3090-8844 GCA_964246615.1 uncultured Caulobacteraceae bacterium
CCATCGATCTGGAGCGGCCGGAGCCCGTTCAGGTCAGCGTGCGCGTCAAAAATGGCGCGGTGCTGAACGGCGGCGAGACCACGGTAGGCGGCGCACCGCCCTTGAGCGAGGACGACGCCTTCGCGTTCCAGGCCTTTGTCGCCGCCGTGCTCGGCCGCACCGGCGCGCGCGACCCAGGCGCCGCCGAGCCCGACGCCAGGTCTCACTTCATCGTTTATTGCCCGACCGGCCCCGCGGCTAACGCCGCCATGCTGGGGGCGGCGGAATACAGCTACGCCTTCGTGCTGAAGGGTTTCGCCCCGGTCCTTGCGCGGTTCGGCGAGGTGCATGTGGTGGACGACCCCGCAAGCCAGGTCGACCCGCTCTACGCGGCTCACCTGTCGAAGGGCGAGACGAGCGTCTTTCTGTCCTTCGCACCCCCGCACCGCACGACACTCGGCCTTCGCTGCCCGGTCATCCCGGTCATCGCCTGGGAGTACCCAACCATCCCCGCCGAGGTCTGGGACGAGGAGAAGCGTCACGATTGGCGCTGGGTGCTCCGCCAGACGGGCCGCGCCATCACCCTTTCAGGCCTTGCAGCCCGCGCCATCAAGGCCGCCATGGGTCAGGATTTCCCGGTGATCGCGATCCCGACGCCCGTCTGGGACCGCATGCCCGATGTGCAGCGCCTGCCGCTCCCCGCGCTCGGCGCGGTGCGGACGGTGAGCGTGAACGGCTTCGTCCTGGACATTGGCGACACGGGTTTCACCCCTGACATGACCACGCCGCGGCCGCCTACTGCTGGCGAGCGGCCGGATCGGGTGGAACTCCGGGGGGTGGTTTTCACCTCGGTTTTCGCACCGAAAGACGGCCGCAAGAACTGGCCCGATCTGCTGACGGCCTTCCTCGCCGCTCTGGGCGACCGCCCTGACGCAACGCTTGTGTTGAAGATGATCGGCCGCGATCCCGAGCAGTGGTGGTGGGAATTCTACGAGCGGCTCAGCCGCGCGCGCGCCTTCGCCTGCCGGCTCGTCGTCGTCCACGGCTTCCTGCCCGACGACGAGTACAGCGGGCTGATCGCCGCCTCGCACTGGGTGGTGAACGCCTCCAACGCCGAGGGTGCGTGCCTTCCATTGATCGAGTTCATGTGCGCCGCGCGTCCGGCGATCGCCCCTGCGCACACCGCCATGGCGGACTATCTCGACGCATCCTGCGGGCTCATCGTCCATTCGGATGAGCAGTACTGCGGCTGGCCGCACGACACACGGATGGGCATGACCACCACCCGCCACCAGGTCGCCTGGTCGGCGCTCAGGGACGCTTACTGCGAAGGCTATCGCCTGGTGAAAGAGGAGCCCGCCCGCCACCAGGCGCTCGGCGAAGCGGCGGCCGACCGCATGCAGGCCTTCTGCAGCGATGCGGCGGTCGCCGACCGGCTCGGCGGGTTTCTCGGCCTGGGGAGCCTCTCAAAAGCGCCGCCGCAGGCCTCCGCGCTGCTGATGGCGGGCGCCCTCGCTTGATCATCCTTGAGCACTCCACCTACGGCGAGAAGACCATCGGCGGGAGCCTCGGCCTGCCGGAGTACAGCTACTGGTTCGTCCGCAAGGCCTTCGCACCGATCCTGCAGCGCATGGGGGTGCTCGTTCCCGTGGTCTCGCCTGAGGTGGACGTGGACCGCATCTTCCGCTCCGCCGACGCGCGCGGCCAGCCCTGCGTCTTCCTGTCCTTCAGCCCGCCGCACCAGACGCCGCAAGGCCTTACCTGCCCCACGGCGCCGGTGTTCGCCTGGGAGTACGACACCATCCCCGACGAGGCCTGGAACGGCGAGGCGACGAACGACTGGCGCAAGGTCCTGAAGCGGGCTGCGGCGGCGGTAACCCACAGCCGGTTCAGCGTCGGAGCGGTGCACAGGGCGCTCGGTCCCGACTACCCCGTCTGGAGCATCCCCGCGCCGATCGCCGATCGGCAGCGCGGGCTGGAGACGAGTGCGCAGGGCTGGCGCAAGCCGATGGACATCGCGCTCTCCGATGCGCTGGTGTTCGACAGCCGGGCCATCGATCTTGCGCTGTTCGCCTACGGCGCCGACGCCCGGACCGAGCGCGCCATGCGCCTACTGCAGGCCGCGATCCGCCAGCAAGGCCGCACGGCGCAAAGGATCGCTCTGGACGGGATCGTCTACACCACCGTGCTGAACCCGGTGGATGGCCGCAAGAACTGGGCCGACATGGTGGCGGGCTTCATCTACGCCTTCCGCGACGAGCCGCACGCCACCCTTGTCCTGAAGACCACCCACCGCGACATCCACGAGGCGGTGACGCCGATCCTGCAGGACCTCGCCAAGCTGGGTCGGTTTCGCTGCCGCGTGCTGATCGTGCACGGGATGCTGGATGACACGGAATATGCCCGTCTCATCGAGGCGAGTTCCTATGCGGTCAACACCTCCCACGGTGAAGGTCAGTGCCTGCCGCTGATGGAGTTCATGGCCGCCGGGCGCCCGGCGGTAGCGCCCCGCCACACGGCCATGCTCGAGTATGTCTCGCCCGAAAACGCCTTCGTGATCGCCGACCACCAACGCCCCTCCTACTGGCCGCACGACATGCGCCAGGCGCATCGGTGCTCTCGCCACCAAATCGAGTTTGCGAGCCTGGTGCGTCGATATCGGGAGAGCTTCACGGTCGCGCGCGACCTGCCGGAGCGGTACCAAGCGATGTCCGAAGCTGCGGTCTCAGCGTTGGGCGCCTTCTGCGGCGACCGCGTAGTGACGGAGCGCCTGAGCGAGCTGTTCAGCTATCTGACCTCCGCACCCGCGCAGATCATCGCGGCGACGGCCGATCCACGCACAGCAAGACCCACGCCGGAGCCGGCGAGCCTGGAGGACAGTTTTCGCCTCGGCCTCACCGACACCGTGCTCAGCGGCTGGTATGACCAGGCCTCAGGCGAACTGGCGCCCGGCTTCCCAGTCTCGCTGGAGGACGTCGTGGTGGACGTGGGCTGCGGCGATGGCGGCCCTGTCGCGTTTTGCGCCAGGATCGGCGCCCGGACCATCCTGGCCGATGTCGATCAAACCCGTCTGGACGCCGCCGTGCGGCGGCTGGAGGACAACGGCGCGCACGACGTCGAAGCCCACCTGACCGATGCCGATCCACTGCCGTTGAAGGACGCCAGCGTGACCCGCGTCGTCTGCATGGAAGTGCTAGAGCACGTCGCCGACCCTGCGACCCTGATGAACGAGCTGGTCCGGGTCGGCCGGCCTGGGGCGCTCTATCTGCTCACCGTGCCTGGCGAGACGCATGAGGGCATCCAGAAGGCCATTGCGCCGCCCCTGAACTTCGAACCGCCGAACCACATCCGCATCTTTGAGCGCCAGACGCTCTCGAACCTCGTGACGGCGGCCGGCTTGAAGATCGAGCATGAGTCTAGCCTCAGCTTCTACTGGGCGGTCTGGTGGACGTTCTTCTGGCAGTGCGCGACCCCGCTGGAGCGCGCCAACGAGCATCCGCTGCTGGCGAGTTGGGCGCGCACCTGGGCGCTCGCCTTGGACGGTCGCGACGGCCCGGTCATCCAGCGGATGCTGAACGGCGTGCTGTCCAAGAGCCAGGTGATCGTGGCGAGGAAGCCGGCATGACCGGCGTGAGAAGCCGGCTCAAAGCGTGGCTCGGCGTCCGGCCGGACGCCGCATCTCAGGACCCGGTCGCGCCCATTTCGGCGACAAAGACGCCGGGAGCGGCCGAGGCCGGTCTTTTTCGTCTAGCGGCGGGGCTGGACGACGGGGCTCCCTGTTCGCCTGCGCTGCTGGCGGCGCTCGCTGAGTTGATGACGTCGCGGCGGGTGGAAGCCGAGGTGGACGACGGGCCACCCTCACCCCGGCTGAGCGAGCTGCGCATCCGTCGCTCCGGTGTGCCGGACTGGTGGACCGAGGGCGAGAACCTGCTGCTGGTCGGCTTGGGCTCCGGCGTGCCGGAGCTTAGGGCCAACCCCCACGTCACCCCTCCCCGCCACTCGATCCTGGCGCTGGGAGCGCGTAGCCACTTCAATCACATCCATTTCGGCCGGGACGGCGCGCTCGTGGTGCTGGGAGACGGCGTCACGGCTCACGCCGGCGCCATGAGCTGCATCGGTCGCTCCTCGGTCCTGATCGGCGACGGGACGACCTGCACCAACTGGGCGATGCTGGATTGCCGCAACGGGGGCATGATCCTGGTCGGGGCGGACGGTATGTGGGCGCACGCCGTCAGCCTGATGACCGACGACACCCACGCCATCCGCGACGCCCAGACAGGACGCCGCCTGAACACCTATGGCGGCCGGATCGTGGTCGGGCGACACGTCTGGCTGTGCGAGCAGGCCCGCCTGCTCGACGGCGCGCGCGTCGGCGCCGATGCGGTGGTCGGCTCGGGCGCGCTGGTCAAGGCCGGCGCTGTGCCGGCGAACACCGTGGTGGTCGGCGTTCCTGCCCGCCCGGTCCGTTCAGGGATAACCTGGAGCCGCGAGGATACGCCGTGACCGGCGGCGCGGACTTACAAGCCATCATCGATCTTGCAAGCCACGATGAGGACGGCGCGCCCTGCAACCCCGCGGTGCTTCACGCCTTGCTGGAGGCGATCGAGCGGCGCCGAGGAGCCAACGCTCCACCCGCGCCGGCTTTCGGCCAGCTGATCGTCCGGCGCAGCGGCCTGCCGGACTGGTGGGGGAGAGACAACCTATTGCTCACCGCGCCCGGCGTGGAGGCGCCCTTAGTGACCGGGCTTGCGGTGGGTCCACGCCACGGCAACGTCGGCGTGGTCGGAGCGGACACGATCCTGGGCGGACTTGTTTTCGCAAACAGCGACAGTCTGATCGTCGTCGGCGACCGGGTGCGGATGTTCCTGGGGGAGCTCTGCGCCATGAACGACGGGACCATCCTGATCGGGGAGGAAAGCACCGCGATCAGCTGGGCGCGGGTGGACGCCCGCAACGGCGGCGCGGTCCTGGTTGGAGCGGACGCCATGTGGGGCGGTGGCGTCGACCTCGTCACCGACGACATGCACGCGATCCGCGACCTGGACAGCGGGCGGCGGACCAACGCCTACGGCGGCCGCGTCGTGCTCGGACGCCATGTCTGGCTGTGTGAGGACGCGCGGCTCGCCAACGGCGCCGATGTCGGGCCAAACAGCGTGATCGGTCTGGGGGCCTTCGTGCGCAGCACGCTCCCCGCGGGCAGCGTCTGCGTCGGCTCGCCCGCGCGCCCGATCCGCACGGGCGTGACCTGGACGCGCGAAGACGAGCCCTGAAACGAACGGCCGGCGCGCTGCTGGCGATCCGTCTAGCTGACGACCGTCGGTGACGCCGCGCCGGGCGATCCCTCGTCGGTCGTAACGGCCGGCGTCTCCGGCGGGCCGAGCATCTCGCGCAGGACGCGATCCAACTTGTTGACCGATACGATCAGGTCCTGGTTGTGCATGTTGGCCACTTTGCGCTCGACGCCCTCGGGCCGCGGCGCACGCGCCACACGCAGGGAGCGGTAGGCAAGTCCGCACGCCTGCGCCAACGCCTCGTAGATCAGCGCTGCGCCGAACCTGACGTGGACGCTGCTGTCGAGCGCCAGCACGCGACAACCTGGCGGGCTGAAGATGATGTTGGTGAGCCCGGCGCCATGGACGGAGGCGATGAACTCGGCGCCCTGGAACAGCGCGATCTGCTCGGCGATAGGGCGGCCCTCCAGCTGCACTTCCTCCATTCCGTAGGCCTGGAGCAGTGGGCGAACGGCGTCGATGTTGTCGATACGGCGGCGATTGG
>CAXTRP010000104.1:0-8689 GCA_964246615.1 uncultured Caulobacteraceae bacterium
GGCGGCTGACCAGCTCTGGGCGGTGAGCAGATCATGGGCGCGACTGAGAGCCTGGATACGGCCGGCGATGTCGCTCCGAGCGACGACCGGATCTGCGGCAGACCGCAACGACGCGTCCACCAGGCTCTGCACGAGCGCCAGGGTGTTCTTCACCCTGTGGTTCAGCTCGTTTATGAGCAATAAGCGGTGCGCTTCCGCCCGCTTAGCGTCGGTGACGTCTTCCAGCACGCCCATGAAGCGGGTGCAGACGCCGTCGGCGAACCGGCTCCGGCCGACCCCGGACAGCCAGCGTTCTTCGCCGGTCGGCTCACGGATCACGCGATAGACTTCCCGGTAAGGACCCCGTCGCTCCGGATTCATCGCAGCGACCTGCGCCTGCATCACGCGGTCGCGGTCTTCCGGATGGATGCGGGCGAAGGTGGCGTTAACGTCCTGCGCCTCCTCCAGGCTGATCCCGAACATGTCCAGGGCGCGGCGGTCGTAGAAGCGGCGGCGTGCGATCAGATCGTGATCGAAGCGGCCCAGGCGCGCGGCGTCCATCGCCAGCTCCCGCCCTGCGTCGACCTCGCGCAGGCGCTCCTCGGTGCGTTTGCGATCGGTGATGTCGATGGCCACGCCAGGAAAGCGGGTCGCACGGCCGTCAGCGTCGCGCAGGCAGCGCCCCCTCGCCGAAGTCCAGCGCACCGTGCCGTCCGGCTGGACCAGCCGGTACTCCTCTCGAAACGGCGCGCCGGTGCGCAGGGCTTCTGCAATCGCCTCGCGCAGCCAGGATTGGTCCAGAGGGTGGATGTTGGCGAAGAAGCTCGCCAGGGACACGCCGGCCGCCGCCTCGGCCTCATCAAGACCGTAGTCGCGAGCCAGCTCGGCGTTGCCGATCACCCGATCCGCCTGGACGTCCCAGTCCCACCAGCCGACCTGCGCAGAGGCCAGTGCGCTGAGCAGCAGGCCCTCCCTATGCAGGCTGGCCAGGGCCGCCGCGCGCTCCCGGTCGGCGGTCGCCTGCTGGTCGCGCACCCTCAGGCGCAGACGCAGTTGCGGCTCCACCTGGGCGGCAAGCACCTGCAGAAGCTGCGCCTGTTCCGGGCTTAACCCTTCAGGTCGCGGAATAGTATCCAGGACGCAGAGCGCCCCGAGCGGCGCGCCGTGCTGCGAGCGGATCGCGGCCCCCGCGTAGAAGCGCAGGTAGGGGGCTCCCACGACCATCTCGTTGTCGCGGAAGCGTGGATCCAGGTGGGTGTCGGGGACGACGAACAGCGCCTCGCTCAGCATGGCGTGAGCGCAGAAGGAGACGTCGCGCGGAGTTTGCAAAGCCTCCACGCCTACCCGAGCCTTGAACCATTGCCGATCGTCGTCCACCAGGCTGATCGCAGCCATGGGAGCGGAGCACACGCTCGCTGCAGCCTGCGCCAGCGCATCGAACGCCACGTCAGGCGGCGTGTCGAGCACCTCATAGCGACGTAGCGCGCGAAGCCGTTGATCTTCGTCGATAGAGGCGGGCTGGTCCATGATCCACGAAGGCCAGCGTCTTGGCGACCGTCCGGACTGTACCTAACAGCGCCGGGTGCGGCCGAACAGCGGCGCGAGGACCGCTCCCTTGCGCGTCGTCGCCGCACAGGCGATATGCGATGTCGGAGACTGGCGGCGGGCGGAGCCCTCGCCAACCCGGTCAGGTCCGGAAGGAAGCAGCCGTAACGAGTACCGTTTCGGGTCGCCGTCCAGTCTCCACCCCAAAGCTGTGCGCGTCCTACGGGGGCGTCGGCCTCGTCCTTCGACAGGCTGAGGATGAGACCGATTGAAGAGGTCGAGGCTTTAGGAGGGAAGGTCCTCCAGCTAGCCTCACGCTGAGCTTGTCGAAGCACGAGGCGGCCCCGCGCGGATGAGCGACGCAGATTTCGATCTGAACCAGGACGCAGGCGAGCGCGACCCCGACACCTCCGACATGTTCGGCGTCCCCGTCGCGCCGACGCCCGCCCCTGCATCCTCCGCCGCCTATCAGGTGCTGGCGCGCAAGTACCGTCCGCGTCGGTTCGAGGACCTGATCGGGCAGGAGGCGATGGTGCGCACCCTGGCCAACGCCTTCACCTCGGGCCGCATCGCCCATGCTTTCATGCTCACAGGCATACGGGGCGTCGGCAAGACCACGACGGCGCGCCTGCTCGCCCGTGCGTTGAACTACGAGAGCGACGCCGTGCACGCACCCACTGTCGACCTGTCGGTGGAGGGCGTGCACTGCCGAGCCATCATCGAGGGCCGTCACATGGACGTCCTCGAATTGGACGCCGCCACCCGCACCAAGGTGGACGAGATGCGCGAGCTGCTGGACAGCGTGCGCTACGCTCCGGTGGGGGCTCGCTACAAAGTCTACATCATCGACGAGGTGCACATGCTGTCCACCGCGGCGTTCAACGCGCTGCTGAAGACGCTGGAGGAGCCTCCGCCCCACGCCAAGTTCATCTTCGCCACCACCGAGATCAGGAAGGTGCCCGTCACCATCCTGTCCCGCTGCCAGCGCTTCGATCTTCGCCGGGTGGAGCCCGAGGTGCTGGTGAAGAACCTGGAGGCCATCTGCGACCGGGAAGGGGCGCGGGTTGAGCCTGAGGGTTTGGCGCTTATCGCCCGCGCCGCCGAAGGCTCGGTGCGCGACGGCCAGTCCCTGCTCGACCAGGCTATCGTCCAGGCCGAACACGGCGGGATCGTGAGCGCGGCGGTGGTGCGCGACATGCTGGGGCTGGCGGATCGTAGCCAGACCATCGCAGTGTTCGAGCATCTGATGCAGGGCAGGGCGGCGGACGCGATCGCGGGTTTCCGCACCCTTTACGGGTTCGGCGCTGATCCCGTGCAGGTGATGCTCGACTTGCTGGAGCACGTCCACGGCGCTTCCGTCGCCCGGATGCTGGGGCCGCAAGCCCTCGGCCTGCCGAACGAGCAGGCTGCGCGGCTGGCGGCGGTAGGGGCCAAGGCCTCGCCCGCCATCCTGTCGCGGCTATGGCAGATGCTGCTGAAGGCGCATGAGGAGGTGCGCACCGCTCCCCAGCCGGTCGCCGCCGCGGAGATGGCGCTGATCCGCCTCTGCTACGCCGCGGACCTGCCGAGCCCCGAGGAAGCCTTGAAGGCGCTGCAGCGGGGGGAGCCGCCGATCCTGTCGCCGCCGACGTCGCCCGTCCTCGGCGCCGCGGCCTCAGGCGACAGGAGCCCTGGCGACAGGGGCTCTGGCGGCGCTGGCTCTGGCGGCAATGGCTCTGGCGGCGCAAGGGCCGTCGCTGGCGGCGGCATGGCGCAGCCGAGCATCCGGCCGGTTGCGCAGCCCGAGACAACCGTGCTGCTGCAGACCTTCGACGACGTGGTCAGGCTGATCGACGCCAAGCGCGACGTGACCTTGAAGCTGGACGTCGAGCGTTTCGTCCGCCTGGTGGACTTCAAGCCAGGCGTGATCAGCTTCGAGCCGGGGCCCGGCGCGCCGGCCAACCTCTCTCAGCGCCTCTCCGGACGGCTGCGGGAGTGGACCGGTCAGCGCTGGATGATGGACCTCCAGGTCGGCGGCCGGGAAAGCCTGCGCGACGTCAGGACGCGCGAAGACGCCGAGGAGCGCGTCCGCCTGGAGGCTGATCCGTTCGTGGCGGCGATGATGCTGGCCTTTCCGGGCGCAGAGATCGTCGGCGTGCGTCGGGTGGAAGCCGACGCGCCAACATCCCACGACGACGAGGCGCTGGAAGACTAACGGCTGTTCCACAGCACGAAAGCCACCCCTACGGAAGACGAGGCGAGCATGACCGACTTCAACGAGATGATGAAACAGGCCCAGAGCCTGCAACAGAAGCTCCAGGACGCCCAGGGACGTCTAGCCGAAAGCCGCGTGGAAGGCCTAGCCGGCGGCGGTTTGGTGAAGCTCACCCTAAAAGGGTCTGGAGAGCTGCTCGCCGTCAGCGTCGACGATTCGCTGCTGGCCTCGGGCGAGGGCGAAATGATCAGCGACCTGCTGATCGCCGCTCACGCCGACGCCAAGCGCAAGCTCGATGCCGAACAGGCGCAGGTGATGCAGCAGGCCATGGGTCCGCTAGCGGGCCTGGCAGGCGGGACGGGCGGACTTCCGGGCATGCCGGGTCTGAAGCTTTGAGCCACGGTCGGGGTCTGGGGGCGGGGCGTTCACGACTTCGTCGAGGCCATTGAGCGCCTCCGCTGGCCCTGAGATCGAGCGGTTGATCACGCTGCTCGCCAAGCTCCCCGGCATGGGCCACAGGTCGGCGCGCCGGGCCGCCCTCGCCCTGCTCAAACGGCGCGAGCAACTGCTCGACCCGCTGGCGCGCGCGATGTCCGAGGCGTCGGCGCGCGTGCGGCCATGCTCCACCTGCGGAGCGCTGGACACCGCCGATCCCTGCACCCTATGCAGCGCCGCCGGGCGCGACGGCTCCCTGATCTGCGTAGTGGAGGAGGTGGGCGCGCTCTGGGCCATGGAGCGAGGCGGGGCGTTCCGCGGCCGCTACCACGTGCTGGGCGGGTTGTTGTCGGCCATGGACGGGATAGGCCCCGACGCCTTGCGGGTGGACGAGCTGGTGGCGCGCGCGAGCGCGGAGGCGGTGCGCGAGGTGATCCTGGCGCTCCCGGCCACCGTCGACGGCCAGACGACCGCCCATTATCTCGCCGAGCGGCTGGCGGGCGCCGACAGCTCCCTTGCGCGAGGTGTTCCGGTGGGCGGTGAACTCGACTGGCTTGACGACGGCACTATCGCTCAGGCGCTTCGTGCGCGCCTGCCGGCCTGAGCGGGGGGACAAGGCTGTCGAAGCGCCCTTTCGCCGTCTGGCGGAATCGCCTTTGTCGCAGCGCCACGCTAAGCTAGGCGCAGATCACCCCAGGAACGCTGCAGGAGGGCCGGCATGGCGCGCATCACTCTTCGACAACTGCTCGACCACGCCGCCGAGCACAGCTACGGCGTGCCCGCCTTCAATATCAACAACATGGAACAAGGCTTGGCCATCCTGGAGGCTGCGGCCAAGACCGACAGCCCGGTGATCATCCAGGCCAGCCGCGGCGCGCGCCAGTACGCCAACGACATCATGCTGGCCAAGATGATCGACGCCCTGATCGACATCTATCCGCACATCCCGATCTGCATGCACCAGGACCACGGCAACGACGAAGCCACCTGCGCCACCGCCATCCAGCACGGCTTCACCAGCGTGATGATGGACGGCTCCCTGGAGGCCAATGGAAAGACGCCGGCGAGCTACGACTACAACGTCAACGTCACCCGCGACGTCACCAAGATGGCCCACTGGGTTGGCGCCTCGGTTGAAGGCGAACTCGGCGTGCTCGGCTCGCTGGAGACCGGCATGGGCGAGAAGGAGGACGGCCACGGCTTCGAGGGCAAGCTCGACCACTCCCAGCTGCTCACCGACCCGGACCAGGCGGTCGACTTCGTCCGGGAGACCGAGGTCGATGCCCTGGCCATCGCCATGGGCACCAGCCACGGCGCCTACAAGTTTACCAGGAAGCCGGACGGCGACGTGCTGGCCATGAACGTGATCGAGGAAATCCATCGCCGTTTGCCCAACACCCACTTGGTGATGCACGGCTCCTCCAGCGTGCCGCAGGATCTGCAGGACGTTATCAACCTATACGGCGGTAAGATGCCCCAGACCTGGGGCGTGCCGGTGGAGGAGATCCAACGCGGCATCAAGCACGGCGTGCGCAAGATCAACATCGACACCGACAACCGCATGGCCATGACCGGCGCCATCCGCAAGGTCTTCGCCGAGAGCCCCGGCGAGTTCGATCCTCGCAAGTACCTGAAGCCCGCCATGGAGGCGATGCGCAAGGTGGTGGAGCAACGTTTCCAGGAGTTCGGCACGGCCGGCCACGCAAACCGGATCAAGGTGCTGCCCCTTTCCGCCATGGCCAGGCGCTACACGTCCGGCGAGCTGTCGCCTAAGTTCGGCCTGGGCAAGATGGCCGCGGAGTAAGCGTCTCCCCAAACACCTGACGCGTTGCAGAGGCCTGCGGCCCTTCCTATAAGCGCTGCAGCATCGGCAGGCCACGGGCGAGACCCTCATGAACATCCACGAACATCAAGCCAAGGCCGTTCTGAAGGCGTTCGGCGCGCCGGTGCCGGTCGGCTACGCCGCTTTCACGCCGCAGGAGGCGGAGGACGCCGCGAAAAAGCTCGGCGGCCCGGTGTTCGTCGTCAAGTCGCAGATACACGCCGGCGGCCGCGGCAAGGGCAAGTTCGAGGGCCTCGGTCCAGACGCCAAGGGCGGCGTGCGGGTGGTGAAGTCGGTGGAGGACGTCCGCAAGTCCGCCGAGGAGATGCTCGGCCGCGTGCTGGTCACCCACCAGACCGGACCGCATGGCCGCCAGGTCAACCGCCTCTACATCGAAGAGGGCGCCGACATCGCCAAGGAACTCTACCTTTCGCTGCTGGTGGACAGGGAGACCAGCCGGGTGGCCGTGGTCGCCTCGACCGAAGGCGGCATGGACATCGAGGAGGTGGCCGCCCACACCCCGGAGAAGATCATCACCATCCAGATAGACCCCGCCACCGGCGTTTTCCCGCACCATGGCCGCGCTTTGGCTGAGGCGCTGGATCTGAAGGGCGATCTCGCCAAGCAGGGCGCCAAGCTGCTGGGTCAGCTCTATGCGGCGTTCGTGGCCAAGGACATGGACATGCTGGAGGTCAACCCGCTGATCATCACGGGCGACCAGCAGCTGCGCGTGCTCGACGCCAAGGTCAGTTTCGACACCAACGCTCTGTTCCGTCAGAAGGATATCGTCGAGCTTCGCGACAAGTCCGAGGAGGACGAGAAGGAGATCGAGGCCTCCAAGCACGACCTCTCCTATATCGCGCTGGATGGCGAGATCGGCTGCATGGTGAACGGTGCGGGCCTCGCCATGGCGACCATGGACATCATCAAGCTGTATGGCGCCGAACCCGCCAACTTCCTGGACGTCGGCGGCGGCGCCAACAAGGAGAAGGTGACGGCCGCCTTCAAGATCATCACCGCGGACCCCAATGTGAAGGGCATCCTGGTCAACATCTTCGGCGGCATCATGCGTTGCGACATCATCGCGGAGGGGGTGATCGCCGCTGTGAAGGAGATGGGGCTGAAGGTGCCGCTGGTGGTGCGCCTGGAAGGCACCAACGTGGAGAAGGGCAAGGAAATCCTATCCACCTCGGGCCTCAACGTCATTGCGGCCAACGACCTGTCGGATGCAGCCGAGAAAATCGTTCAGGCGGTTCGCGCGGCTGCTTGAGCCGCGGTCGCGCACGTATCGCGCCGTCGAGCTTCACCGCCAGCGTTCGGCCCGCCGGTTAAATCCCGCGAAACGTCTGCCCGTTAGAAGGCGGAGTGTCGTCTTCTCGGATCGGGGTGGACGGAGCGTGTCGCGACGGAGGTCCCAGGGATGATGTCCGTCTCCATCATCATCCCCACCATGCGCCGACCGGCGCCGCTGGACCGCGCCTTGCGCTCCGCGGCGGCGCAGACCTCCGACGGGGTCAGCGTCGAGGTCGTGATCGTCGACAACGATCCGCAAGCCTCGGCCCGTCACGTCGTAGAACAGCTTGCCGTGGCCAGTCCCGTCCCGGTTCGCTACGTGCATTCGCCGGAACCCGGCGTCGCCAACGCCCGCAACGCCGGTGTGCAGGCGTCGCAGGGCGACTTCATCGCCTTCCTCGACGATGATGAGGAAGCGCCGGATGGATGGCTGGACGCCCTGCTCCAGGTGCAGGCGCAGTTCGAAGCGGACGCCGTCTTCGGTCCCGTGCACGCCCGCATTCCGGAGATCGTCGTCCACCACAGGATCTATTTCGAAGCCTTCTTCTCCCGCTTCGGCCCCGCAGCAGCCTGCACCTTGTCCGCAGGCGTGGGCTGCGGCTGCAGCCTTGTGCGGCGCGGCGCCCTGCCGGACCAGCGCACACCCTTCTGCGCGACGCGGAACGGCACCGGCGGCGAGGACGATCTTCTGTTCGCCGAGATGAAGGCGCGCAAAGCCCGCTTCGCCTGGGCGCCCGAGGCCTGGGTCTGGGAAGACCCGGAGCCCTCCCGACTCGCCCTTGGCTATACGCTGAAGCGCGCCTTCACCTATGGTCAGGGTCCCACGACAGCAGCGTACACGCGCGGACCATCGGGATGGCCCATGGTGTTCGTGTGGATGGCCGTCGGGGCCGCGCAGACAGCAGTCCACGGCGCCGCCGCCGTCCTCCACGCCCTGCGCCGCTCATCCCGTCTGGCCACGTCCCTTGATCGGACCGCGCGAGGGGTCGGCAAGGTCGTCTGGTTTCCGCCGTTCAAGATCGGCTTCTACGGACGCGCCGCGCTCGATCGCCAGCTCCGCCGCGACGCTGCAGCGTCCGATCAAAGCCAGTGCGGGGACGAGCCGCGTGCCCGCCGACAGATGCTGGACGTTCAAGCGGTCGGCTGATCTCGGCCTCACCCATCGAAGCTTTACGCCTGCGCTATCTTGGGCGCTGCAATCCTTCTGGGCCGCCATGGAGCGCCTGTCTGTCTTGGCGCAACCGTCTTCGGCTGCGTCCTACCTAACAACGTTGAGGGGGCGACGAACGCGGGGGAGGGCGCGTTTGCAGACTGGCTGCGCCCAGCCCGACGCTCATATGAGGATCGATGGGTCGTGAACCGAGCATACGGATCAAAGCCGTACCTGCCGCGCGACCTCCACCGTTCGCTCCGGCGGAAGA
>CAXTRP010000105.1:0-8664 GCA_964246615.1 uncultured Caulobacteraceae bacterium
ACCACCCGGTCGGCCGAGAACGCCGGTTCAGCCAGAATGGCGTTGGCCAGCGTCGTCTTGCCCGAGCCCGTGCCGCCCGCGATCAACAGGTTCTGCCGGGAGACGGCGGCCTGACGCAGCACATCGGCCATCGCCGGTGCGATGATGGAACGCTCCACGTAGTCGTCCAGGGTGAAGACCACCTCCGGCCGCTTGCGGATCGCGAACGCCGGGCTGGCCACGATCGGCATGAAGGCGCCCTGAAAGCGTTCGCCGGTTTCCGGCAAGGTAGCGCTGATGCGGGGTCGGTCCTTGGTGACCACCTCCCCCACATGGTCCGCCAGAAGCCGAAGGATGCGGTCTGCGTCGGCTGGCGCCAGGCGCTCGCCGGTGAAGGACCGGCCCTCCCCGATCCGGTCGACCCAGATCTTACCGTCCGGGTTGACCATCACCTCGACCACAAGCTTCTCCGCCAGGGCCTGGGCGATGACCGGCCCCAAGGCCTGGCGCAGGGCGGCGACCTTGCGGTCAGCGACGATGGAATTGTGCTGAGCCATCCTGGCCTCCCTAATCCAGCCCGTCGTCGAGGTCGGCGCGGTGATGGTGGACCGAGCGGTCCGACATGAAGTGGTCGGCCTCGATCGCCGGAGGGGCCACGTTATCGGCGCGCTTTGGAGCGACAACGCCCTCGAACGGCGGCGGCGCAGCGCCTGCCGCCCGCACGCCCTGCCAGTCATTTTGCGGCGATCCCGGCAGGTCGGCGTGACCGGCGCGCTGCTCATAGGCCGCCGTCGCCCCGTGGAAGTAGTCGCTGGTCCGCGCCTTGAAGAACGGCTCCTCGTAATAGCGAATCTTGTCGGCCCGGATCGGCTTGCAGTTGTTGACGAACAGGAACTGCTGGCGGTCATCGAGGCCGCGCACATCCTCCTCTGACAGGATGTAGCGCTGCTGCTCGGACTGGGAGGTTGAGCGGTGCGCGCGGCTGAACAGGCTGCGCGGGTCGGAGAAGCTGTCGCGCAACTCCAGCGCCTTGCCGGCGCGCCGCGTGACCTTTTCGATGCTCGTCGGCTCGGAGGTCGCGAAGGCGGCGGTGATGTGCATGTTGTCGAACAGCGGGGTCTTGTCCCCGTACTTCGAGAACACGTCGTTGAAGCTCTGGCAGATCAGGTGCGCGGTGATGCTGTAGCCGGCCATTTCCCCCATCGCGTTCTCGAGGAACGGCAGGCTGCCGAGCTTGGGAAACTCGTCGAGCAGCAGCAGCAGGCGGTGCTTCTTGCGCCGGCGCCGGCTGTCGTGGTGCTCACTCTCCATCAGGCTGTTGATGGTCTGGCGCGTGAACACCCTCACCAGCATGGCCAAGCGGTCGGCGTGGGCCTGGGGGGTGATGATGTAGAAGCTGACCGGCGCCGCCGAGCAGACGAGGTCCCCGATCTGAAAGTCCGACCAGCTGGTGGCGTATTCCACCAAGGGATCGGCCCACAGGTTGAGGGACGATTTGCACGTCGCCAGGACGCTCGATTTCACCCGCTCGTCCATGCTGTCGAGCGATCGGGCGCCCAGCAGCACCTCCGGGTGGATCTCCGGGATCGGCTGATTGTCGGCGTCCCGCGCCAGCCCGTCGGCGGCGTGGAAATCGCGACGATGCCGATGCTCGGTGTTCATCATCGCCTGCAGCGTCGAGTCGATGTTGATCAAGAGGCGGCGGACCTGGGCGAGGTTCTTGCGCTCGTCGGGCTCGCTGTAGAGGACGTGCAGGATCACCGCGGTGAAGAAGTCCGTGGCGCTCTGGTCCCAGAAGCTGAGGTCTCCCGCCTTGCGCCCGAGGGGGTCGACCAGGATGCCGACCACGTTCTGGATGTCGGCGATCTCCATGACGCCCTTGCGCACCTCGAACAGCGGGTTCCAACGCACGGTCGAAGGGTCGGTCGGGGCGAAGTAGAAGACGTGGCTGAACTTCTTCCGATGGTCGGCTGTGATGTGCCAGAGCTCACCCTTGCGGTCGTAAACGAACACGCTTTGCGGCCAGGCGATCAGGGTCGGGACCACATGGCCGGCCCCCTTCCCGCTTCGTGAGGCGCCGACGATGATGGCGTGCTCGACGCCGCTATAGGTCAGGTACTTGCCGCCGAAGCGCCCCAGCACCCGGCCCCGGATTTCGCCCTTGGGATCGATCAGTTTGGCGCGCCGGATGTCGTCGATCCGCGCCCAGGCGTCTAGCCCAAACGCGGGCGGATCGCGCCGGAAGCGGCGGGCCAGCCGAATGGCGATGATGATGGGGATGAACCCCACGCCGAGGCCCCAAAGGCTGGCTGCGTCGAAGGCGTGGGCGTACTGGGCGGCATAGCGGCCGTACCAGGCCACCACGGCCCAAGGCAGGTAGACCCGGACCGGGCCTACGTCGATCAGGCCGGCGCCGAACTCATGCGGATAGTGGAAGGTTGCGGCGACGTCCTGGGTGGCGGTCCAGAGGCCGGCGAAGACCGCAAGCGTCATCAGGGGCAGGACCAGGCGAACGCGGGGATTGAGGGTCATGGGCGGTCTCCTAGCGGCCAGGGAACAGGGTTCGGGTGATGCTGCGCACCTGACCCCGGTTAAGGCGCTCGATGGCTTGTTGCCGGGCCTGGACGGGGTGGCGCAGCACTGCCTCACTCGCAGGGGCGCCGACGTCGCGGATGAACCGGGTGGGGTCGGGCGAGCGGCTTGGAACCCGAAGCTGCCGCTGCCCCAGCGCCTGGGCCACCCGCAGCGCGTCGTAGGTCTGGGTAGCCGCCTCGATCCGCTTGTCCATCCGCTTGATCTTGCGGATTAGAGTCCGGCGCTGGCGGCTGGACTCGGCGGCCTGCTCGAGGCCCGGCTGACGCCGCGCTGCCACCAACGCCTGGCCCGGCGCCGAACGCAGCCAAGCCTTTCGGATATCGTAGCGCAGCTCGGCTTGGCGCACCGCCGACCGGGCCCGCGCGAGGGCGTTCAGCTCAGCGTGTTTGGCCCAGATCATGCGCGCCGGGTTGCGGATCCAGGCGACCAACTGCAGGCGCTGGCTGCGGACGCGCTGCACCCTCTGCTCGATCGCCTGCTGCCTCTGGCGCGCCTTAGCCAAGCCCGCCGCGTCCTCGCTCAGGAGATCGCGCTCGACCTGCCGCGCGCTCGCGATCCGGGGTCCGGCGAGCGCCTCGCGTTCGCGCTCCCACCCGTCCCGTTCGGCAATGAGACCGGACCGGACCTTCGCCGCTTCGTCGACTTTTGGCGCCTCGACGGCCAAGCGATCGGCGGTGTCGGCATAGTCGCGGCGAAGCCGGGTCGCCGTGTCGTTTCTCACCCGGACGTCGCGGTTGCGATCACCCCGATCGGTCCGCCGGTCACGACGCTCGAGCGCCGTGATGGCCGGGCCGAGGTGCTCGGTCGGTGCGCGGTCGAGGCCCTGCTCCGCCAAGCTCAAATGGCTCACTTGGGGCGCGTCGGGACCCAGATGCCGGCGCAGGTGGTCGTTCTGGATCGCTGCCCACCCAGCCCGCCATTCACGGACCTGCTGAGGTGTCCGCCACGCCGGTTCCTTGGCGCCAAAACCCTCCGGCCCGACGCGCCGCGTGGTGACCAGGATGTGGGCGTGAAAGTTGCGCTGATCGCCCGCCTCTCCGGGCCGATGCATGGCCACGTCGGCGATCATCCCCTTGCCGGTCAGATGCTCGGCGACGAAGGCCCGGACGAGGTTGCGGCGCTGCTCGAAGTCGAGCTCATGCGGGAGCGCCAGGAGGATCTCCCGCGCCGGGACTGCGTCCTTGCGAACCTCACTTTTCTCGGCGGCGTTCCACAGCGTCTGACGGTCGCGGAAGGCCGTCGGCGCGGCGTCCGGCGCCAGGATCTCGGCGAACTTGACACCGCCCTTGCCGGCGAAATCGAACTCCATCGCCAGGCGCTCATCGACGAGGGCTTGGCCCGATCGATAGGCGGCCGCGGCAACGGCGGAGCGTCCCTCGCCCCGCTGGATAGTCTGCACCTGGGCGAGGAATGTCGCCATGCCCGCTTCACTCTCCTTCGCGGCCTCGGCCGTCTGGGATCGCTAAGGGCAACGCCCTTGGCCCATCCGACACGGAGGTCCTGACCGGTGTGCGGATTGAGGGTGTCGGGCGCCGCCTGACCGCGCGGTCGTGGGCGTGGCCCATACGACCGGTATATGCGCCATTGTCCTCAATCTGCTCTAACCAGCACAATGGACCATTATAGGCCGTAATGATAGGAAAAGGCCGCTATGGGCGATAACTACCATTTTGGCTTGGCGGAGATCATGGTCGATAAGCGCAAACGAAACGCCCGGCCGTCGAAATACCGACCCCGCACCGACGCTCAACGTGAGCGGCGGCGCGATCTATGGGAAGCCCGGGCCGCCGACCGCAAGGCCCGCGTCCAGGTTGATAGTGAAGCCGACCTGCGTGCCCGGTACGATGCGCTGCAGACCGCGCTTCTGGATCGGGGACAATCGGGCATCCACGGCCGTCGCCACTCGCGCCCTCTGGATGAAATCACCGACGACGCCGAACGCTTCGGGGTGCTGAAAGCCCGCGTCGAGAGGCTTGAGGCGCTGTGGTCGATCAATCGCCGCAAGCGTGAAACACGCGGCAAGATCATCATAGGCGGGGCGCTGTTGGCCGAGCTGATCGAGGCCGTGCAAGCGGGAGATCGAGAGCTGCTTACGGCCACCCTCGACATCCTGGATCGGCGGGTCAGCGATGTGCGCGACCGGCTGACCTTGCGCGAGCTTTTGGGTGACGCGCCCCTGCCCTTGAGGCCCGGCGGATCAATCAATGATCCCTTCGAAGAGGCGCTCGCCGCCGCCGGTCAGGAGGCACCAGACTTCGACGCCATGGTGCAGTCGGCGATGGCGGAAGAGACGGCGCCGCGGCCTTCGGAATTCGACGCCGACTATGCCGAGCTTGATGGCCAATGGCAGGTTCAGGCCTAGGGTTGTTTGGCGCTCACACGTCCGTCTGAACCCACGAACAGGGCCTGGGCGGGGTCGCCGGATCGAGCGCCCGTCTGGTTCGACGCCGTACCAGAAACGTCGATTTGATCGCCACGGTTATCGCCGACGAACAACACCGCGTCGTCGCGCCTGGCCCCAGCGATTGCGCCGTCCGGGCCGCCGACCCTGCGGCCCCCTCCCCGCCTGGTGTCCACATAGAAGCTATGGGCGCCGATCACCGCCGAAGGCGCGGATCCGCCGAAATTCACAAGATCCGCGCCAACTTGCCCGGCGCGCGCGCGGTCCGCGACAACGGCCGGGTTTTGGAAGTAGCGCGCGCCATGGGTCAGGTCGGGCAACCGACAGTCCAAGGCCAGGTTCAGGATGGTGTCGATCCGAGCCTGGGCTGCCGCGGAGATGAGCGGCAGGCGGCGCCAGTCACCGCCCACCCGCATCACCGGCTCGAACTGCGACGGCGCATTGACGACATCGTTCACGGTCCGGCCCCAGCGGCCGTCCTGCACACGGTTGAGGATGGTGTAGACGACGGCCGCGAGGCCCGAGTCTCCCTGATTGCCGGCTTCGGCGAACGTCACCCGGCCAATGGCGTCCCGGGCGTCTGCGGAGCCCACCTCGGCCCTCAATCCGGGGCCTGCGATCGTCGCGGGCGACGGCGCCAGTGACGAGGACATAGGCGGGCAGACGAGACCAGGCGGCAGGGTTTGGGATGTGTCGCCCTGCGCCAGCAGCAAGCACAATCCGGCGAGCGCGGTGGGATCCATCACAGGGTCTCCGAAGTGAAGGGTGCGAGGAGTTGGTAGGAGCCTAAGACGTCAGCGCGCTGGACCGGGCCGTAGTAGCGGCTGTCGAAGCTATTGGGCACACGGGCGGAGAAGACGAACAGTTCGCTCGGCCCCATCCGGCGGCAGTCACGCCACCGGGGGAGCGCCCTCCCCTGCCGGTCGACGCTCGCCACCGGCGCCAATGGCCTGCCGTTGATCACCAGCATTCCAGTGAGGGTGCAGACCAGGTCTCCGGGTCCAGCCGCAACGGCCTTGAGCAAGGGCCGATGATGCAGATAAGCCATCCTGTGATCGGCGTATGGAAAGGCCGCTGCCGGCGTTCTGAAAGCGATGATTTGACCGGAACGGGTCGCGGCGCCGGTGCGGATGTAGAGCCCTTGTGGCTCGCTCGGCGAACGGTTCAGCAACAGACCCGGCGAGGACGCCAGGATCGCCGCGAGCGCGGCAACGGCAGGCAGGCTGACCACACCTAGCCGGATGCGCCTACGAGGCCGCCGGCGAAAGAGAATGGTCATGGGAATTCTCGCTGTAACGATATTCCCGGTTTAGCGCATCCAGGGTCATTTCGACAACTATGGCCCATTTGCTCCGGTGTGGCCTATTTGGTCTCGAGCGTTGGACCAAGGGCCCCTCCCTAGGCCCTTGGTTCGTCGCGGCGGTCGTGCGCGCCGTTAGGCTAATTGTTATTAGGAAGGTTAAGTCAGTTAAGCGCCTCTGGAAGCCAGATTTACGCGACGATTCCAGATTCTTGGGTTGACCCCAGGCGGGCGATCCCCCGTCACTGCGTGTCTGTTCCCCCGAAGGTAGCGGGGGCGATCCCCCGTGGGTCGCGTGGGCGTTCCCCCGACACCGTCCACAGGCCAGGGCACGAGACTCGGGTGTGTGAAACCCCGTCAATCGAGCCGGGGAACCGGTGTGTGTTCCCCCGTTGCGCGCCGTCTGGTGTGTGAAACCCCGAAAGCCGGCGCGGCGAAGCCGTTTGACCGGCCGCGATGGTGGGTGATCCCCCGAGATTCGGCGCTTCAGGCGCCCTGGCCGGCTGTTTGCGCTATATGGGGCTGAGGCGCGGCGTCCCAGGCCCTCGATATCGACTCCCGCGTCGACAAATTAAGGGGAAATTAACCATCCTTCCGAAGGCTAGAGTCTGCACGGTGGGCGATACCCCGTGGTTCGCCTGTCGGCGCAAGGATCACAATAGTGGTGCAAGCCACGGATCTGTAAGGGGTTTTGCTCGCCCGGTGTGTGATAGACCGTTAGCGGTCGCCAGAGGATATCCGACGATGGGCGAACTGATCAGATCGCCCGTCGACTTCCGCCGCGCGCAGGTCTTCGCGGGTCCGGCGCGCCAGCTTTTCGGTTTCCGCTGCCATCTCCGCCCGGATCCCCGCCCGTTCGGCCGCGGATCGGCGCACGAAATGGACAGCGGCCGAGTGATCACCGGCCGTCGTGAAGGTCAGGTCGTATTCGGGTAGGTCGTTGTTCTCGACGATCTTGCGCAGCATCCGGCTGAATTCCTTGGGCGCACTGTCTGACCCGGATTTCTCGTGCAGCAAAGACACCCGGCAGGTCCAACCCTGCTCCTGATCGCCGGCATGTTTGCGAGCGATTCGGTAGAGCGCCCGCTCCAATCCGCCGGAGAGCTGGAAGTAGTCGGGATGCATGGTGAGCACCGACTTCTCGTTGATGATGCCCTCATAGACCCAGTTGGAGAGCACGATCTTGAGCGCGATCGGCTTGTCGGTGACGGGGTCGACCTCGACGCTCCATTCGTCCAGCCAGCTGAACCGGCTGTCGCGCCCCCGTTTGGCGCGTATCGAGGTGAAGATGGTTGTCGTGGTCAGCCGGTCCAGGGCGGCCTTCAGCTCGACATAGCCCTTGCCGCCGGTGTCGCGCTGTATGGACCGCAGAAGATCGTAGGCCGTCGTCTTCAGCTCACGGGGAATGTCGTTTCGACCTTCCTCGCGAAGGCGGTTCAGCGCGCTCGCCGCCCAGATCAGGATGTCGCCGTCCCAGATCGTCGCCATGCCATAGGCGGGGACCGCCTCGACCTTCACCCTCACCTCCCCATCGGCGCTCAGGTATTCGATCGGCTTGAGGCGTTTGCGCTTCTGCAGGCTGAAGAACGGCCGCTCCATGGTCTCCCGCTGGTCCTTCAGCGGCAGATCCCGCATCAGCGGAATGAAGAGGTCGAATTGGCCGCGCGGCTTGGGAGCGGTCATGCCCCCTCCCCTGCCCACTTGATCCACGCGCCCCGCCGACGGCCGACACCGGGCTGAGTGGGCGCGCCGAGCATCAAGAACGGCCGCCAGCGCCGGCCGCGCTGGAGCTGGCCTCCAGGGCCTCCATGGCCCGTTCCAGGATTTCCCACGCGGGCCGGCCGTTCGAGGCCGCCACAAGCTCGCGCCAGCGCAGCACCACGGGCACCGGCGCCAGAAGGTTCAGCTGGGCCCGCTGGGTTGCGGGATAGCGGTCCTGGATGCCCAGGAGGTCGTTGATGTTGACCCGGCCCTTGGCGCCCTTTTCCGGGGCGGAGGCGGGCTTTCCACGCGGCCTGCGCTCGGACTTGGTCGGTGCGCGGCGGGTGAAGCCGGCAACCTCCGCCACCTCGGCGGCCGCGTCGGCCGCGACGTTGTCGATGGCCTTGGGCTTGGGTTCGAAGGCGCTCAAATCGACTTCGGTATCCTTGCCGATGGCCCCGAAACCGAAGGCGTCGCCCTCATCGCGTTCTGGTCGGGCCATTATGCCGCCTCCGTCTGCTTTTGTTGGGCGTCCTTGAGGACCGCGAGGACCTCCGAAACGTACTGCGCGGCGTTACGGCGGGCGCTGTCCAGGCCGTTGATGCGCGCCTCGGGCAGCTCGCCGATGGTGGCGTCGAGCTTGAACAAGCCGCGATAGGCAGGCCGCTCGCATAGGGTCGTCTGCATG
>CAXTRP010000106.1:0-2270 GCA_964246615.1 uncultured Caulobacteraceae bacterium
GGTCGATCCCGAGCTGGGCCGCCGCCCCGTGCTTCACCGCGCCCACGTAGCGCGTCGGCTCGTAGATGGTGAGCTGGTCGCCCTCCCAGACGCAGGTGGTGCTGAACAGCTCCATCGGGTTGTGGTGCTGGATCGGCGTCTCATAGGTCTGCGCCACAACCGTGTGCGCGCCCGCCAAAGCCGCTTCGACGTCGCCCGTGCTGCGATCCCGGTGATCCAGATCGACCTCGCCCAGGCGCTGGCCGGCGCGCGGATCGTGCGGCAGCTCCGCCTGCACGCCGTCCTTGGCGTAGGCGAGCTCAACCCGCTCCGCGCCCTCCTGCGCCGCCTCCAGGCTGTCGCCTACGACCACCGCCACGATCTGGCCGGCGTAGTGGATGTCTGGCGAGGCGAGCGGCCGGGCGGTGCTGTTGGCCCAGCCGCCCTTCATGAGGTGGTCCACCCTCGCCACCGCGTCGCCCACCTCCCGGTAGGTCAGCACGTCATGCACGCCCACCACGTTCAGCGCCGAATGCGTGTCGAGGCGCGTGATCCGGCCCTTGGCCACCGCGCTGGTGACCAGCACCGCATAGGCCAGGCCTTTCGGCCGGACGTCGCCGGGGAAGACCGCCTGTCCCAGGACCTTGGCCTCGCCATCCACCCGCGTATGGGGATGGCCGAGATAGGCGACGGGATCAGCCATCAGTCCTCCAGTCGATGGATGCGGAGAGAAGATGGCGTGTCCTATAACCTTCACCAGCTTAGCCGTAAAATGGGAAGGCAGAGACGAACAATCTCGCTGCGTAAGCAACTTCCTGGCGTAAATCCCGGTTGGTGCTGTGATCTTCAGATCGGGGAGCAACAAATGAAAGCCGTCGTTTGGCACGCGCTCGGCGACATCCGCCTGGACGAGGTGGAGGAGCCCGTCATCCAGGAGCCGACGGACGCGATCGTGCGGCTCACCGCCTCCGCCATCTGCGGCACCGATCTGCACTTCGTGCGCGGCGCCTTCAGCGGGATGAGGGAAGGCCAGATCCTCGGCCACGAGGGCGTGGGCGTGGTGGAGACGCTGGGGCCGATGGTGCGCAACCTGGAGGTCGGCGACCGGGTGATCATCCCCTCCACGGTCGGATGCGGCTCGTGCAGCTACTGCCGGGCCGGCTACTACGCCCAGTGCGACAACGCCAATCCCGGCGGCAAGCGGGCGGGCACCGCCTTCTTTGGTGGCCCGGAAGCGGCCGGCGGGCTGAAGGGGCTGCAGGCGGAGAAGGCGCGCGTGCCCTGGGCCCACGTCAACCTCGTCAAGATCCCCGACGCCATCAGCGACGACCAGGCGATCCTGATGAGCGACATCTTCCCGACCGGCTATTTCGGCGCGGACCTCGCCGACATCGAGGAGGGCCACACCGTGGCCGTGTTCGGCTGCGGTCCGGTGGGCCAGTTCGCCATCGCCTCGGCCCGGGCCATGGGCGGGCGGGTGATCGCGGTGGACCGCCTGCCCGACCGGCTGGAGATGGCGCGCCGCCAGGGCGCGGAGTGCGTGAACTTCGACGAGGAGGACCCGATCGAGACTATCCTGGCCCTCACCGGCGGCGTGGGCGTCGACCGGGCCATCGACGCGGTGGGCGTGGACGCCCAGCACGCCGACCACGGTCCGGCGGGCGAGAAGGCCGAGAAGAAGACGGGCGAGTTCGCCCATGAGCAGGACATGATTGAGCCCGACGCGATCCGTCAGGGCGACCAGTGGGTGGCGGGGAATGCGCCGACCCAGGCGCTGGACTGGGCGGTGGAGGCGCTGGCCAAGGCTGGTACGCTGTCGATCATCGGCGTCTATCCGCCGAGCGACAAGGTCTTCCCCATCGGCAAAGCCATGAACAAGAACCTCACCATCCGCATGGGCAACGCCAACCACCGCAAATACTACAGCGCCATGTTCGACCTGGTGCTCTCCGGCCAAGTCGACCCCTTGAAGGTCCTGACCAAGGTCGAGCCGATGCAGGACGCGATCGAAGCCTTCAAGGCCTTCGACAAGCGCCAGCCCGGCTGGCTCAAGGTGGAGCTCAAGCCCGCCGCCTGAACTCCAGCAGCCGCCCGTCGCGCTCAGACGAAACGCCGTGCCCGCCTCTGCGGCTCAGCCGCCATTGGCCGAGAAGGCGAGTGCGGCGGTAAACACGGCGAGGCCCACGACGATCCAGGTGACGTAGTCGCCGACCAGGCCGCTATGCAGCGCCTTCAGGCCGCGGAGGCCTGGACGCACCAGGCGGTCGACGCCGCCTGTCAGCGCACGGGGC
>CAXTRP010000106.1:2280-8636 GCA_964246615.1 uncultured Caulobacteraceae bacterium
CGGGCAAGGAAGAGGTCGGCGCACGCGATCAGGATCGCGAGCGCCAGAGACGTCCAGGCCAGGACCGGCGAAGCGGCCGAGAGCTACGGCGGCGGGAGCGGCGGCGTGACCGAGCCGCCAAAGGGCATGATCAGCGTCACCGCCGCTTTTGCGATTACGTGCTCGCCAAGGCGGGCGGGCAGGAGCGCTCCCGCAAGCAGGAGGCTGATCGGAATCATCATGAGCCAGAACGGGCGGTCGGCCTTCTCCTGCTCCTGCTGGCTCGGGGCGTCGGCCTCCTCGCCAGGGTCGGGGCCGAGGTTGAGGAAGATGCGGCCGGTGGCGCGTAGCACCGCCGCCCCGGTCAAGGCCGTGCCGGCGATGAAGGCGGCGACGGTCCAATCGCCCGCGCCCCGCTCGGCCGCGCCATGCGCGAGCGCCGCGCCGTAGTCGAGCACGCCCCAGGGCGCCCCGGCAAGCAGCAGGCCCGCCAGCCCCATGGCGATCCCGGCCGGCCAGATATCGCGGCCAAGACCCTTCAGGTTCAGCTCGTCCACCCCCGCCTTGGTGGCCAGGAGCACGCCGACCAGCATGAAGAGTGCGCCCTTCACCAGGCCATGGCCAACGAAGTAGACCAGCAAGCCTGCCGTTCCGGTCGCCGACAGGGTCGCCAAACCCGCCAGCATGATGCCGAGATGGGCGACGGTGGAAAAGGCCAGCATGCGCTTAAGATGGCGCTGGCTCCACGCCATCACGCCGCCGACCACCGCGGTGAGCGCGCCCAGCCCGATGAAGAGGCCATGCAACAGAAAGCGCGCGTCCGCCGAGGCCGCAAACACTTGGCACGCGAGCTTGAGAAGCGCGAACAGCGCCACCGAGACCATGGCGCCTGAGAAGATCACCGATACCGGGCTCGGCGCTACCGCGTGGGCGTCCGACAGCCAGAAGTGGAAGGGCAGGATCGCGCCCTTGATCATCAGGGCGGCGGCCAGCAGGCAGAAGGCGCCGATCATCACCGGGTCGCGCCCGGCGTGGGCGACCGCCTGGCCGAGCGCCTCGAAGTCGAGCACGCCAGCGCGGGCGTAGATCAGGCCGACGCCGCCCAGCATCATGAAGCTCGCCAGGCTGTTGGTGACGGTGAAGTTTAGCGCGCCCGCGAGCGAGGGCGTCTCCAGCTGGTAGGCGGTAAGCGCGAAGGCGGCCACGCTCATCACCTCGAACCAGACAAACAGGTTGAAGAGATCGCGCGTAAGACAGAAGCCGACCATGGCGGCCAGGAACAAGAGCATCAGCACATGGAAGTGTGCGTGCACCTCGTCGAAATAGCCCCAGCTGAAAAGGAGACTGGCGGCGAAGAGGAGCGCGACGAAGGTGGCTATGCCCGCGCTCGCCGGATCGACGCCGAAGCCGATGCCGAGCACCACGCCGGGCCGGGGCGTCCAGCCGCCGAACCAGTAGACGATGGGCCCGTGCCGGAGCGTCTCGGCCAAGAGCGCCGCCGTCGTTGCGGCCACCGCCAGTGTGGTCAGGATCGCGATCACGTCGGGCAGGCGCGACGGCAGCCAGTGCGCCAGCGCCAGCATCAGCCCTGCAACCGTCAGCGGCAAAACTACCGTCAAGGGAACGAGGCTCGCCAGGCTCAACGCCCCTCCTCCACCAGCGGCTTCAACTCCTGCGGATCAAGCGTGCCGCGCTTGCCGTGCACCCTGACCACGATGGCGAGGAGAAGCGCGGTGACGGTCGCGCCCACGACGATGTCGGTCAGCACCAGCGCCTGCACGACGGGATCCACCGCAGGCGTCCCCGGCGGATGGTCGTAGAAGATCGGCGCGCCTGCGCCCCAGCGATAGCCGAGGCCGAGCAGCAGCACGTAGGTGGAGGACTGGCAGACCGACAGGCAACCGATCAGATGCACGTAGTTGCGGCTCGTCACGATGCCGTAGGCGCCCGCCCCAAACAGCCAGGCAGCGACCAGCCAGGGCAGGACGCCCACCGCCGCGCTCATTCCTCCGCGTCCGACTTGGGCGCGCGGGTTTCCTCCATGAACTCCAAAAACAGCATGCCGAAGCCGCCCGCGACCGCGAAGGCGACGCCCGCATTCTCCACCAGCATCAGGCCGCCGGACAGCATGTCCTTATACTTCCCGAGCGGCAGGTCGTTCTGCATGTAGGGAAGGCCGTGCAGCCAGGGCCAGAGGCCCGCGAGTGCGAACAGGACGGCGCCGCCGCCCTCCATGGCCGCCAGCACCTTCGACAGGACGAGCCTGCGCCAAGCCTCGTAGCCTTCGCCGATGTAGACGAGGAGGAGGCCCGAGGCGATCACCACTCCGCCCTGAAAGCCGCCGCCCGGCGTAACGGTGGCGTGCAGCGCCACATAGACGCCGAAGAGGAGCGTCGCGGGACCGAGGATGCGGCAGACCAGAACGGTGGAGTCCGCCCGCCGCTCCAGCGCTCGGCCGGGCAGCCGGAGCGCCTTGGCGGTCAGCTCCTCGCCCCGCGTGCCGCGAAGGAGCAGCACCGCGCCGGTGACGGCGCAGAGCAGCATGAACTCCTCGCCAAGCGTGTCGAAGCCGCGGAAATCGAAGTTGACTGCGCTGACCATGTTGGAGACGTGCCGGAGCGGCGGCCCCAGCGCGTTCACCGCCGGGCCGTAGACGGCGCTGGCGTAGCCGAAGGCCGGCAGGGCGGACGCAATGCGCCAGACGGGCGCGAGCAGCACCGCACCGGCCAGCCCCAAAAGCATGAGGCGCAGGTGCGGGTTCACTTGCGCTCCCGCCGCGGGGTGATGCGGATGGCGGTCAGGGCCACGAGGAAGAGGAGCGGCGTGGCCGCGGTCCCCACCGCCAGCTCCGAAAGCGCAACGTCCGGCGCCTGGAGCGAGAGGAAGAGGAGCGTCAGCACCAGCCCGTTCGCCGCAAGGGCGAAGACCTGGCGCCGCGGCTCCCGGGACACCACCACGAAGGTCCCGGACACCGCCGCCAGGAGGAGGATGAGGGGCAGGAGGAACTTCACCGCTCCTCCGCGTCCCTGAGGTGGAGGGCGCGGCCGACCGCATGGCTCGTCGCGGAGCCGACCAGGAGGGTGAGGATCAGGATGGCGGCGGTCTTCCAGGACCGGCTGGTCGCCCCGTCCTGCACGAGGACGGCGAGCGTCACCGCGAGACCCGCAGCCACGTTGACGAAGGTGGCGCAGTGCAGCCGGTCGAGCGCGGTCCGAAGCCGCAGTAAGGCTATGGCGGCCAGCCAGACCGCGGCCACCGCGACGGCGAGGAGGATGTCCACGGCGAGCGCCTTCACAGCCAGCGCTCCACGAAGACGGCGAACAGCAGGTTGGCGGGCAGGGTCAGGATCGCCAGCGTCAGGGCGAGGTCGATGGAGGAGGCCTGACCAAAGGCGAAGGTCATCACCACAAGGACCAGCACGCCAATGGAGCTTGCGAGCTGCACGGCCGCCAGCCGCCGTCCGACCGCGCCCCGGCCGCAGGCGATGACGGTCAGGGCGAGCGGCGGCAGGAGCGCGATGGTCGCGACGAGCCAGGCGCTCACACCGCCCACCGTGGGTCCTCGGCGGCGGTGTCGCCCATGACGTGCAGCTCCAGCCTGTCCTCGCCCTCGTGCGCGCGGAGCACGAAGCTGTCCGGCGCCAGCGAGCGGGCGAGGACGGCGACCGCGCGCCGACCGGCGTCCTGCGGCTCGGCCACGCGGCCATACGTGAAGGCTTGGCTCCGCACCTCGCCGCCGCCGCCCGCCGCCGCCGCCTTCAGGAGAGCCAGCGCGACCCCGGCCGTCGCACCCGGCACGCCGGCCAGCGCCCGCCCGGTCGCGTCCCCGGCGCCGCGCTCGAAGCGGAAGCGCTGGACAGCCGTGCGGCCGAGCGCGACGGCCCAGAGGCTCGCCGCCAGGCCGCCCAAGACAGACATGGCGAATTCATCACCACTGAACTGGCCGGCGAACAGCAGGTAGGCCGCCGCCAGGATCGCCCAGCCGGCCAGGAAGGATGCCCACGATCTCGCCATCGTCTGATCCAAGTGCGAACACCGGAAGCCACAGGACCGCCGCCTCGTTCCCGCGTTGTCAGGCAGGCCCGGTCCTGAAGCGATCCGGCCGTATTCGAAAGACAGGCGCCCAGCAAGCCAACGGCTCTCCACTTTTCTGAAGCAAGTCCACTTCTCTCGGCCTGCGCTCATGCGCAGAAGCCGCCCCAAATCACCTACGATGACGCGGCGTTCAGGCCGGCGCAGCGCGAGGCCGATGCGGCCCGTGCAGCTCCCAAGCCAGTCGAGGGGCGTCAGCCTCGGGCTCTGGTTCAACGTCGTCCAGGAGCCAGGAGCACAAGCTCGCCTTTCTGAACGGGCCGGCCGACACCAAGGTGTCACCTGACACCAAGGTCGAGCGCCGAGCGGCTGCAGGCGCCGTCCTCGCCCTATGTGGTCCAGGCCGGAACGGTGATCCCGGCGGCGCTCCTGACCGGCATTCGTTCCGACCTGCCGGGCCAGATCACCGCCCAGGTAAGCGAAGACGTGTACGACAGCCCGACCGGGCGGTACCGGCTGATCCCTCAAGGGTCCCGGCTGGTCGGCCAGTACGACAGCGGCGTCGCGTTTGGGCAGTCGCGCGTGCTGTTGGTCTGGACCCGGCTGATCCTACCGGACGGCCGCTCCATGGTGCTGGAGCGTCTGCCAGGAGCCGACCCGGCCGGGAACGCCGGACTACAGGACGGCGTCGACAACCACTGGGGTCAGCTGTTCAAGGCCGCGGCCCTGTCCTCGATCTTGGGGGTGGGAACCCAGATCGGGGCGAGCGACAACGAGAACGGGCTGATCCAGGCTCTTCGCCAAGGGCCGGCCGACACCCTGAACCAGGCCGGCCAGCAGGTGATCGGCCGCAGCCTGAACATCCAGCCGACGCTTACCATCCGTCCAGGGTTCGAGATCAGGGTCCTGGTTAATCGCGACCTGGTGCTCGAACCCTATACAGGATCCGGCGGAGGCTGAGTCATGCCCAAGCTGAAGCTCGGGACCTTGCTCGACGACAAGCCAGTACGGCTAACGCTGGAACTGCCGGCCGACGTGCACCGTGACCTGGTCGCCTATGCGCAGATCATGGGCCACGATACCGGCCAGGCGGTCGAGCCGGCCAAGCTCGTCGCGCCCATGCTGGCCAAGTTCATGGCGGCCGACCGGGCGTTCGCCAAGGCTCGGCGGGTGACAGCCCCGTCGGAACCCCTGAGCCAAGCCGAAGGCGATTAGGCCGCTCGGCCCATCCAGTCGGATGTTTCCTTGCGCGGGCGCCGAGCCAGCACGTGCGCCAGGCTGATGGACTTGCGAAGCGCCGGGTTGGCGTTTTCCGTGACCATGCGGCGTAGAAAGTGACGCTGTCGGTCAGGCTGGTAAGCGGGCGGAAGACGACTCCTGGGACGGGCAAGGCGGCGCCGGCTTCACTGGCGAGGCTGACGCCGAAGCCCATGGCGATCAGGTTCAGCAGGCTGTCGCGGCCTACCGCAATGCGCTCCACCTCGGGCCGATGGCCAAGACCCATCATGTGGTGGACAACATGGTCGTGCACCTCGGCTCCGCATTCCGCTTGCGTGGCGAGAAAGCGCTCTCCCTCAAGATCAGCCCAGCTGACCTCGGCGCGGTCCGCCAGCCTGTGGCTGTCCGGCAGAGTGACAAAGACTGGCTCGCTCCAGAGCTCCGCCGTGTCGCAGCCGCCCGCACCACCTGAACCGATCACGAATGCCACGTCCAACCGCCGCTGCCGGACCAGCGTCAGGAGGGTCCGCCGGCACTCTTCCCGCAGCTCGACCGCAACGTGAGGTGGTCGGTTCGGTAGCGGCAAACCAACTCGCGAAGAAAGCCTCCGGACAGCGGCGTATAAAACCCTAGCCGAAGCTGCCCTTCCTCGCCGCGGCCGTTCGCACGGGCCGTCGCTGCGGCGTGGTCGATGTCTCTCAAAGCCTCACGGGCCTCCGGAAGGAAACGCTCGCCGGCGCTCGTCAGTCGGGAGCCGCGGGACTTGCGCTCGAACAAGGCGACCTGAAGCTGCTCTTCGAGCGCCTGCACCCGTCGGCTTAGGACGGACTGGTTCACGCCAAGCGCAGCCGCAGCTTGGCGAAAGCCGAAGTGTTCCGCGACGGCCACGCTGTAGGTGAGCGCCGTCAGGTCCAGGGACGCAATCGAACCAGGCGCGAATGACCCAACCATGACGGGCAGAGTGAGCCAGCTCACCTGAACCGGAGCTGACTGCCACAACGACCAGTAGGATCGCCGCCGCCAGCCTCAAGGAGGCGCTCGGCCCAGTTCCCCGGTCTAAATCCCGGTCTTACTCATACGCCCAACCTGACGGGACTGCGCAAAGCGTTGATACCGAAACGCATCAAT
>CAXTRP010000107.1:0-8594 GCA_964246615.1 uncultured Caulobacteraceae bacterium
TTGTTGATCAGATAGAGCTGCTCGACCAGCTGCTCGATCCGATTGTTGTTCAGCTTCAGCGTCTTCAGGTGCACCGTGATGCCGCTGGCCAGGTCGTCGAACGCCTTGCGGTCGGCCTGGCTCAAGTCCTTGCCGAGCAGCCGGCTTTCGACCAGCTTCTCCTGCAACCGACGGAACGCCTCGAACTCCTCGGCGATGGCGTCCAGCGTCGCCATGACGCCGTCGCGCAGCTCCGCCTCCATGGCCGAGACGGTCGGGCCCGCGCCGTCGTCGAAGTCGTCCTCGTTCTCGCCTTCCGCCTCGCCCTCAGGCCGCGGCTCGCCCGCAGGCGCCGCTTCGCCATCCGCCGCCGGCCCTGCCGGAGGTGCGTCACCGATGACGACAAGGCCCTCGGCGGTCGGCACGGCGACGGGGTTCTGGACGCCGTAGGTCTGCTCCAGGTCGATGATCTCGCGCAGCAGGATGCGGCTTTCGCGCAGTTCCTCGCGCCAGACCATGATCGCCTCGAACGTCAGCGCGCTCTCGCACAGGCCGCGGATCATGGTGTCGCGGCCGGCCTCGATGCGCTTGGCGATGGCGATCTCGCCCTCACGCGACAGCAGCTCCACCGAGCCCATCTCACGCAGGTACATGCGCACGGGATCGTCGGTGCGGTCGAAGGCCGGCTTGCCGTCGGTGGCGACGACCGCGGACTCCTCCCGCGCGACCACGGCGCCGCCTTCGGGAGAGACCTCCTCGGCCTGCTCTTCGTTCTCCACGACGTTGACGCCCATTTCCGAAAGCATGGCGAGGGTGTCCTCGATCTGCTCGGAAGTGACCTCCTCGGACGGCAGCACCTTGTTCAGCTCGTCCATGGTGACGTAGCCGCGGGCCTTGGCCTGCTTGATGAACTTCTTGACGCCAGCGTCGGTCAGATCGAGCAACGGGCCGTCGTGGGTCGTTTCCGCCGCTTCAGGCTCGGCCGTGTTGACTGTCATTCTGGTCTCCGATCCAGAGGGCGAACCGTCCGGACGTTCCATTTTAATGTAGGGACGAACCGCCCGATTTCGATGCGTCGCCAGCCCATATGGTTCCCGCCCCGAGGTCCCGCCGAAGCGCATCGCGTTCAGACTTCAGTCCATAAAGCTCGGCGAAGTCGTTAGAGCTGCTGGATATTTCCGACTTAACGTCCTTCATCGCGCGTTCCAGAGCCGCGAGCCTAATGAGTACGTCAAAAAGCTGCGACCAAAGCGCGCGAGCGTCTTCCGCAGCCATCTCAGGCCGCAGAAAGGGAGCGTCGGATAGAGCCGCCGCCTTGGCGATATCTGAAAGCGTCTGTTCAAAACCGCGGTGGGAGAGTTGGCGCTTCATCCCCTCGGAATCAAGGGTTGGAAAGCTCAAGCGCAGCTGGATGAAGGCGTGCGCAAAGTCCGCCAGCCCGACGTCTCCAAAGCCTTGGACATCGAGCGCCTCAAGCTGCTCGTCGGCGAGTTCAGGATGCGACAGCACGCCCGCAGCCGCAGCGGCGGCGGCTGGCGGCAGCGAAACAGACAGACGGTGAGCGGCGGCCTTGCCCTCGTTGCTGGCCCCGGTGAGCGGCGGCTTGCGAGGCCCGCGCCGATCTCCCCTCATCGTTCGCGCCGCGTCGGCCCGGGTGTAGACTGGCTGACCCACCGGCCATAGCCGCTCAAAACGCGTGAGCAGATCGTCGCGGTAGGCTTGGCTTAGGTCAGCATCGGCGATGGCGCCGGCGAGTTTTCTGAGGGAGACCTTGAGCCCGGTCCGCCGTTCAGGGGTATCAAGGGGCTCGGCCGCAGCCCGCTCGCGCTCGAACAACACCTCCGACATCGGCTTGGTCTCAGCGAGTTGGGCCTTCAGCGCCGCAGCGCCCTGCTCCCGCAGCACCTCGTCGGGGTCCTTGCCGCCGGTGGGCAGGGCGAAGCGGAAGGAGCGGCCGGGCTTGAGCAGCGGCAGGGCTCTGTCGATCACTTTGTGCGCGGCGCGCTGGCCAGCCGCGTCCCCGTCGAAACAGAGCACCGGTTCCGAGCTCAGCCGCCAGAGCGCCGCCATCTGCTCCTCGGTCAGGGCGGTGCCGAGCGGGGCCACCGCCGCGATCCCGGCCCGCTGGCAGGCGATGGCGTCCATGTAGCCCTCCACCACGACCAGTGCTGCGCCCTCCCCGCCGGTGTGCAGCAGTTTTCGCGCTTCCGGCAGCAGGTAGAGCGTGGAGCCCTTGTGAAAGAGCGGCGTCTCGGGGCCGTTCAGGTATTTGGCGCGGGCCTGCGGGTCGAGCGCCCGACCGCCGAACGACACGATCCGGCCCCGGCCATCGGTGATCGGGAAGATGATGCGGTCTCGAAAGCGGTCGTAAGGCGCACCGGTCCCGTCCTCCGGCGCGATCAGCAACCCAGCTTCCACCAGCTCGCCCGGATGAGCGCCTTTGGCGATCAGGTGGTCCTTCAGGGCGGTGCGGGCGCCCGGCGCAAAGCCCAGGCGAAAGCGCGCGCGCTGGTCTTCCGGCAGTCCGCGCCCGTCCAGATAGCGCCGCGCCGTCTCCCCGGGCGGACGACGCAGTTGCTCCTCGAACCAGCGCGCGGCCTCCTCCATCCAGCCGTGCAGGTCTTGACGAAGCCGCTCCTGTTCGGCCTCGCGGGGGTCGGGCGTGGGCAGGGGCACGCCGGCCTCGCCGGCCAGCTGCTCGATGGCTTCCCGGAAGGAGAGCCGCTGCGTCTCCTGCAGGAAGGCGATCAGGTCACCGTGCTTGCCGGATGAGAAATCGTGAAAAAAGCCTTTCTCGTCATTGACGTAAAAGGACGGGCTCTTCTCCTTGTTGAACGGAGACAGGCCGACGTACTCACGTCCCTGGCGGCGCAACTTCACCGTACGGCCAATCACGTCGGAGGGACGCAGGCGGGCCTTGATCTCCTCCAAAAAGCGTTCGTCGAAGCGCAACTCAGCTCTGCGGTACGCTCAGGCGCACCACCTCCGGCCCGACCTCAAGCCGCTGCATGATCACCACGCCCTCGCCGGGGCTCGGCTCATGTCCCCTCGGCCGGGCGCGGGCGACGAGGAAGTAGCCGCCGACGGGTAGCCGCGCGAAGCTGAAGGCGTCGCGAGCATCGCAGGTGGCGGTTCGGACATAACGACCATAATCGACCCCGGGCTGGGTGGCGTTGCGGCTGCGCACCTCGGCGGCGGGAACCAGCGCGCGGCCCTGCGATCCGTAAAGCACCTGCATCCGCTCGGAGGAGTAGCGGGTGGCGGGGATCAGGGCGATGGTCTGGCCCGAGCACGTCCAGCGTTCACCGGAGACGGAGCGATAGGCCACCTTGCCCGCCACCGCGCCCGGACCGCCGTTCACCGACCAGGCGAACTCCTGCGGGTTGAAGCCGCTCTCCACCGGTCGAGGTGGAGGCGGGGGTGGAGGCGGATAGTCGTAAGGGCCGCCGACCAGGGCGGGGCCGGTCGGTTGATATTCCTGGCACCCGCTCAAGGCCAAGGCGCACAACCCGACCATCATCAATCCTGTTGGACTTGCACGCATTGGCTCACGCCCCATGATCTCCGCCCTCACCGTTTTGCAGATTGTGCCACATGAGCGCGGGCTTCGCTCTAGCGCTTCGTCGCCCAGGAAAACGCCGCCTCTAAGCTGCATCCGATATCGACATGGAAGCCACATTAACCATGCGAGACGATTCGGCGCTTTGAGGATCATCCGCATGCCGCTAACTTTTCGCCTTGGACGCGAAAGTCGGCGGGGCGCGTCTGGGGGTGAGGCCGCCGCGTCACGGGTCGGGCATGAGATCCATCAAGCGCAGACCTCCGCCTCTGAACTTCACGCCGGACGAGCCGAAAGGCCGCGCCGCCGCTGAGGAGCGCGCCCGCAAGGCCATCGGCCCGACGCCGAAGCCCGTCCCGCTCAGGCCCGCCATGACCACCGACGGCGACGCCTTGCTGGGGCTCAGCCCCGCAACCCGCAGGGGCGCTCCGGACCTGGGGCTGGCTCGCCACGCCTACCTGTTCGCCGGTATCGCCTCGCTGTCCTGGGCAGGCATGCTGTTCGCCTACACCATCGGCTACGTGGGCGGGCTGGCCGGGCTGGCGCGCGCGCCCATGCAGCTGGCGGTGGTCTGCCTCATGGCGGTGCTGCCGGCGCTGTTCATCTTCGCCGGGGCGTTCGCGGCGCGCCAGGGGGCCAAGCTGGCGGCGGAGGCTCGCTGGGCGCGCAACCTCGCCGACGAACTGATCACGCCCGCAGCGCTCGCCGCTGCGCGTACCGGAGACATCGCGGCGAGCGTACGCACGGAGGTGGAGCGGGTCTCCGCCGCCGCCCTCGCCGCCCACGGCCAGCTGATCTCGGTGCGCGAAGCCCTGAGCGGCGAGACCGACCGCCTGACCGAAGCGGCCGGCCAAGCCCAGCTGACCGCCCGCACCATAGGCGACACCCTGACCCGGGAGCGCCAGGAAGTGATGAACCTGCTGGCGGGCCTGCGCGAGCATGGCGACGGGCTGGCTGCAGGCGTGGAGCGTCAGAGCCGCATGGTAGGCGAGGCGTCGGACCTTGCGCGGAGCCAGCTGCAGGAGGCGGAAGCCACCCTGGCGTCGGGCGCCGAGCGCTTGGCTGCGGCCTCCAGCGACGCGGGCGCCGCCGCGCGGGAGGCCGGCGAAAGCATGACCCGCCACTCCGAGCGGTTGGACGTGGCCGCCGCGGCCCTCTCTGAGCGGTTGAGGTTCCTGGACGCCCGGCTGAACGACCAGCGCGTAGGGTTGTCCGGCCTGCTGCGCACCCTGGACGCCGACCAGGACGACCTGGCGGCGCGGCTGGAGAGCCATCGCGCCCAGATGGTCGAAGTCATCGCCGACGCCCGAACCGGCGCGATCGACCTCGGCGCAGCCTCGGCCCAAAGCGCCGAGACGCTTCGCGGGCTTGTGGCCGCCGCCCTCGACCAGACTCAGGACATCGCCGCCAGCGTGCGGGCCGAGCAGGCAGCCTTGCGCACCGAGGCGGCGGAGGCGCGGCTGGAAGCTCAGACTGAACTGCACCGGGCGCTCGACGGCCTGGCCCGGGCTGGAGAAGATGCGCGCCGGACGCTGGCCGCCGACGCCCAGCAGGCGCAGGGCGCCGCAGCGTTGCGGGTTGGCGCGGCGCGTACGGAGGTGGAGCAGCTGGGCGAGCTGGCCTTCGCCGCCGGACAGCGCGCCGACCAAGCCTTCCAGTCTCGGATCGGCGAAGCGCGGCGCATGATCGAGCAGACCGCAGCGCTGGTGGAGGACGCCGGCCAGCGCGCGGGCCAGCGCATCGAGGCGGGGCTAGGGGCCAGCCGGGGCGCACTCGGCGAGCTTGCCGGCGCGCTCAGCGATATTGACCACCAGCTCGAACGCCTGCCCGACGCCGCCCGTCAGCAGGCCGAGATGGTGCGGGCCGGCGTCGAGCAGAGCTTAAGTGATCTTACCGCCGCCGCCCGCCGCGCTACCGAAGAGACCCAGTCCATCGACGCCGCCTTTCAGGACCGCATCCGCCGTAACTACGAAACCCTGAGCGAAGCGGTAAGGTTGATGGGCCGGGTGGCTGGTGCGGTGGACTTCAGCCGCGACCTGGCGCCGGCCCGCGCCACAACGTCTGCGCCCGCGCCCGTGGCTCCGGTGCTGACACCGCCCCCGGCGATCCAGCCCGCCCCTGTAGCCGCCGATCCTTTTGCAGCGCTTCGCCGAGCACCGGTCATTGGTCGAGCCGAGCCCGCTTTACGCGAACCGAGCGGGGTCGCGCCGAGCGCGCCGACAGACCGGGAGGAGCCGGCCTCCACCTCTCCGAGAGCGCCTACGCCCTCCCCTTCGCTGCAACGAGCCCCTGGTTCCGAAAGCGACAAGGCGAAGGCCTCCGAAGGGCCGGCGGACCTGCTGCTGGAGCCCGACCGGCCTGCCGAGCCGCTCCAAGCAAGGGATGAGGCCGAGCCGGCGGAGCTCAAGCCCGTACAAGGCGATGTGGGGCTGCGTCCCCGTTTAAAGTTCACGCCGACCGAGGCGGATGAAGCGCTCAAGGCGGTGTTCGCCGCCCCGGCAAGGCCGCAGCCCGAACTCGCGACGGGCTCACGTTCGCCTGGGGGCGGCGCAGAACGCGATGCAGACCCGGACGAGTGGACCTGGAAAGACCTGCTCACCTCCATGGACGACACGCCCACCGACACCGATGCGCTGGCCGGCCAGATGATCCGCGAGATCGGGGCGTTGGGTGTGGACGCCGCAGCGCTGCTGCCCAGAAGCCGGATCGACGATATCGCTGGATCGCTCATCGCCGGAGATGCGCCGGCCGCCCGCGACGCGGTGCGACGGCTAGCGCCCGCCGCAATCCGACGGCTGTCGCGGCGCGTGCTCACCGACAAGCCGCTGCGCGAGCAGGTCGACCGCTACGTCACCCGCTACCAGGCCCTGCTCGGCGACGGGTCGGGCGGGGGTGAGGACGCGCGCGCCTCGGCCAGCCTGCTCACGAGCGACGCGGGCCGAGCCTACCTGCTGCTGGAAGCGGCCGTAGGCGACTTCTGACCGCTTCTCCCATGCGCACCCTGACCGTCCGGGAGGAACGCTGGCCCATCGCCGGGGCCTTCGTGATCGCCCGCGGATCCAAGACGCAGGCCGCCGTGGTGGTCGTCGAGATTGGCGAAGACGGGGCCAGAGGCCGTGGCGAAGCGACGCCTTACCCGCGCTATGGGGAAAGCGTGGGAAGCTGCCTGGCCGAGGTGGAGAGCGCGCGATCCGCGCTGCAGGCGGGCTGCACCCGTGCGGACCTGCAGGCGCTGCTCAGGCCCGGCGCCGCCCGTAACGCCTTGGATTGCGCGCTCTGGGACCTGGAGGCCAAGACGGCGGGCCTGCCGGCCTGGATGCTGGCGGGCTGCGACCCACCCGAGGCGGTGGAAACCTGCTTCACCCTGAGCCTCGCGCCCGCCGAGGAGATGGCTCGCGCCGCATCCGCTGCGGCGCACCGACCGCTGCTCAAGCTGAAGATCGGGGCCGCCGACGACCTGAACCGTGTCGAGGCGGTGCGTGCGGCGGCCTCGACGTCACGCCTGGTGGTGGACGCCAACGAGGCGCTGGACTTCGACACGCTGCAGCGCCTCGCGCCCGAGTTCGCCCGGCTAGGTGTCGTGCTGATCGAACAGCCCCTGCCCGCTGGCGAGGACCAGGCGCTCGAAGGCTATATCAGCCCCGTCCCGCTGTGCGCCGACGAGTCGCTGCATACCCGCGCGGAGCTTGAGGCCTGCAGCCGCCGCTATCGATGCGTGAACATCAAGCTCGACAAGGCGGGCGGGCTGACGGAAGCCCTGGCGCTACGCGATGCGGCTCGTGGACTAGGTCTGGACGTCATGGCCGGCTGCATGGTGGCCACGTCGCTGGCCATGGCGCCGGCGCTGTTGATCGCCCAGGGCGCAGCGGTGGTGGACCTGGACGGCCCCTTGCTGCTGTCGCGAGACCGGGAGCCGGGGTTGGTGTTCCAGGGGTCGATGATCCGACCCCCGGGTCCTGAGGTCTGGGGTTGAGGCGGCGGCTTGAAATCGCCTTCGCGTTCGGACTTGCCTAGAGGCCTGCGGATAGGCCAAACCGCGGCACGATCGAACCTGACGAGGACCGACATGAGCACCTTTGACCGCCCCCGCCAGATCATTGAATACTGCCTGAAGCCGCTGGAACTCGACCCCGGCTCGCCCGCCTATCAGGAGACGTTTCGCAGGCTGGAGCACGTGATCAAGACCTTTCAGCTCGCTTCAGCCAAGGCCCAGGCGCCGGTTGCCGTCGACTTCTCCCGCATGCCGACACTCACGATCAACGAGGCCGCGCATGGTGACGACTGACCAGGACCTAGCCGTCTAAGGCGCCATGCCTTGGAGGTGTAGTCGCACGCCGATCACCGACACGGGTCCTCGCGCCCGGTCGTAGGCGGGGTTCTGGACGTATTGGTAATCCAGGCTGACATGGGCGAACTCCGTCGCCTTGAGGCTGTAATAGGTCTCCAGGATGCGCTCGGTCTGGTAGTGCGGCAGCTGCCCGTCGCCGATGAGGATACCGAGGCCTCCCGCCGCCAGGTAGGCGCGGAAGTCCTTGCTGATGTCGTTGACCACCCCCGCCAGACCGATCGTGTCGTCCGAGCGGCCCCAGCGTTTGCCTTGCAACGACAGGCCGAAAGCCGCCGTTCGGTCGATGTCGGTGAACTCGTAGGCCTGCTGGTGGCCATCGGCATAACCTAGGCGGGCGAAGACGCCGGCGTCGTCTGCTACCGGTTGTTCCCAATCGAGGCCTACGCCCGCGTGGCCGCGGTAGTGACGCACCAGGTTCAGCTCGGGCGTCTCACCGGTCGCTTGGCCCAGGCGCAGGGCGTCGGCGAAATCGCCGTAGCGGGCGCGGTTCTCGAAGGCGGTCAGCCGAAGTTTGCCCGCCCGGCCGAGCAGGCGATAGCGACGCTCCAGCTCTCCGACCAGTTCGTACTGGCTGAAATTCGACTCCAGGTTCTCCCCGTTGGGCACCTTGGACATGCTGAAGCCGCCGCCCCGGAGCGTCCAGTCGCCCACATACCATTCCAAGGTCGAGCCGTAGGAATAGCCCCAGGCGTCGGCGGCGTAGTCGAA
>CAXTRP010000108.1:0-8355 GCA_964246615.1 uncultured Caulobacteraceae bacterium
CTCGCGCCGAACAGGGTGTCCGGACGGGTGGTGTAGACCTCGATCCCGTCAAAGCCCTCAGGCGCCGCTCCGGCGAAGGCGATCTTGAAGCGCAGGCCCTGGCTACGGCCGATCCAGTTCTCCTGCATCAGCCGCACCTTGTCAGGCCAGCGATCCAGGGTCTTCAGCCCGTCGATCAGGTCGTCGGCGTACTGGGTGATGCGCAGGAACCATTGGGTGAGCTTCTTCTTCTCCACCACCGCGCCTGAGCGCCAGCCTCGGCCGTCGATCACCTGCTCGTTGGCCAGCACGGTGTTGTCCACCGGGTCCCAGTTGACGGTGGCGAGCCTGCGATAGACCAAACCGCGCCGGTACAGCTGAGCGAACCACTTCTGCTGCTGGCCGTAGTATTCCGGGTCGCAGGTGGCGAACTCCCGGGACCAGTCGATCGACAGGCCGAACTGCTCCAGTTGGCCGCGCATGGCGGCGATGTTGGTGTAGGTCCAGGTCTTTGGATGGACGCCGCCCTGGATGGCGGCGTTTTCGGCCGGCATGCCGAACGCGTCCCAGCCCATGGGATGCAGGACGTTGAAGCCTTGAGCCCGCTTGTAGCGCGCCACCACGTCGCCCATCACATAGTTGCGGGCATGACCGATGTGCAGCTTCCCCGAGGGATAGGGGAACATCTCCAGCACATAGTATTTCGGCTTGCCCTCTGCCTGCGCAGGCGTGCGGGTCAAAAAGGTGTTGGCCTCGCGCCAGGCGTTGCGCCAGCGGGGCTCCTCGACCTTGGGGTTGTATCGGGCCATGGGCGGTTGGAGCCTGAGGGAGGATGGGGCGTCAAGCCGTGATCCCGTCTCCCCTGCGGGAGAAGGATAGACCCGCGTCGTGCAGACACGTGGGAGGCGTAGTTGCGCCCCTTCCCTCCCGCAGAAAAGAGGAAGCGTTAGCCGCGGCTGTTTAGGTTGGAGAGGCGGATCTGGCGGGCGCGGGTGAGGATGGAGTTCTCGATGTCGATGTCGGTCTGGCCCGCCACCGGCGCATCGACCCACTGGCCTGCGGCGTCGCGGGTCTGCTTGAACACGGTGACGTTCAGGCCGTCCGCACGCAGGCGCGTGTCGAGGATGTAGACGGTGACCTTCAGCCGCTCGCTCGGCGCCTCGGGGTTGATGTACCAGTCGGTGATCACCGTGCCGCCGATCGGGTCGGCCGAGGCGAGCGGCAGGAAGGCCAGGGTATCCAGAGTGGCGCGCCACAGATAGCTGTTTACGCCGAGGCCCGCTGTGGCCTGGGTCGTGGCGGGCGTTATGCGCCGGGCGCTCCCACCATCACCATGGGCGCATCCCGTTATGAGGGCCACGCCGGCCAGGACCACGACCGCTTTTCCAACAGCAGACATTATGCGTCTTCACCCGCTCTATAAGGCTCGGAGCTGACCGCACCGGGTCTTCCAGCGGCCCGAAGGTCGCCGGACGCCCCGTGACGGGGACCCCCATGGCCTGTCGCCTTGTCTTATAGCAATGGCTTAGGCCGTCCAACAGGGTCCGCGTGACCGGGCGGCCACAGGTCGCAGACTCCGGAACCTTGCGGCGCCGCGTCGATTGACCCGATGGAGCGCGGGCCGTTTAACGAACGACACATAAGCGTGGTTAGACGAAACGTCCCTGGGCTGGGGGCTGAGCTACAGGGCTATGACGGGCGCACGGGCGACATTTGTGAGCGGGCTGGCGGCGCTCCTCCTTTTGGGAGCGACCGAGGCTGTGCGCGCGGAGACGCCGGTCACCACTGAAAACCCGAACGCCTTCGGGCCGGTCGGTTCCACCGACGCACCTCACAAAAGCCTGGAGCTTGACGCCAACGGCCGCTGGACCCTGCGGCTGGACATGGAACCGCCGGTCGGCGAGCCGCTCGGCAGCCTGAAGGACGTACAGGCGGGGGCCTTCTTCCATATCACGCCGTCCATGCGGATAGGTGGGTCGGTGGGTCTGGGCGATCGTCAGGCCGAGGTCCAGAGGCTGCTGCCCCAGGACACGAACGGGCCGCGGGTGCATCTGGAGACGAAGTTCAAGTTCTGATCCCGTTAAGGCGAGCCTCATCCGGACTTTGTCAGCCCGGAGTTTACAGCCCTACAGGCCCGGCGTCGGCGCAGCGTTTTGCAAAGGGCGCGCACCCGGCGGGGACTTTGGCGGCGGCGTGACATAGGTCGTCACAAGTTCGCCCCGGGCGATCACGTGCCCCGCCATGGCGCGTTCGACCACGGGAAGCTCGGCCCCCGGCCGCACGCGCGCAGGCCGATCAAGCGCGAACACCTGCAGGTGATAGTGGTGCAGTGGGTCCGTCGGCGGGGGCCGCGGGCCTGAGTAGCCGAAGCTGTCGTGATCGTTGCGGCCCTGGGCCGCTCCGAGCGGGCTGGCGAGGCTCGCCACGTTATGCAGTCCTCGCGACAGGCCGAGGACGCTGGGCGACAGCCCATAGACCAACCAGTGCAGGGCCGCGCTTGGATGCGGTGCATCGGGGTCCTGCATCATGACGACGTAGCTCTTGGTCGCCGATGGCCCCGCGGTCCAGCTTACGGGCGGCGAGAGGTTGCGACCATCGGCGGTGTAGTTGGTCGGCAACGGGCCACCCGGCGTCACGCCGGCGATGGTCACCTGCAGCGGTGCGGCGGCCTGAAGATCGGGCCGATCAAAGGCGATCGTTCCGGCCGCGGCGACGCTTTGCGCGCCCAGAGCGAACCCTAGGCCTGCGACCAGCCAGCCGATCGATCGAAACTCCCGGGCGAGCTTTAAGAGCATGATGGTCCGACGGCGGCCTATGCGGGGCGAACGTGTCGTTGGCGAGCGTGTTCCTGGATCACAGGTGCAGGACCAGAAGCCCCAGGGAGATCAGGCCGGCGGCGCAGCAGTAGATGGCGAAAGGGTCAAAGCCCTTGAACTCGGTGCGCTTGAACCACCGCATCAGCGCCCAGACGCTCACATAGGCGACCACGCCTGCGATCAGCCCTGCACCCCAGGCCACAGCCCCCAGGTGTTCGCCGGTCTTGTGCAGCTTGGGGACCTCCAACACCGCGGCGCCCAGGATGATCGGCGTCGCCGTGAGAAAGGAGAAGCGGGCGGCGTTCTCATGGTTAAGCCCGGAGATGAACCCCCCCGCCATGGTCATGCCGGAGCGCGAGATGCCGGGGATCAGCGCGAAGCACTGGCATACGCCCACAAACACCGCCTGCAGCCAGCTCAGCTGGTCCAGCGGCAGGGCGCCCTGCCCCCCACCCGCGCCCAGCGGCGCGGCCGGTCGCTTCAGCCGCTCAGCGACGAACAGCACCAGACCGTTCACCACCAGGAAGGCGGCGGCGAGTTCGGCGCTGGCGAAGGCATGGCGCAACAGCTTCTCGAACAGGGCTCCGACGATCACGGCCGGGATCGTGGCCACCACTACTCGCCAGAACACCCGACGCTCGGCCGCAGGAGCCGGGCCGCGGTTGGCCAGCACAGCCAACGCGAAGGTCAGCCAATCCCGCCAGAAATAGGCCAGCAGGGCGATCGCGGTGCCCACATGCATGACCACCAGGAAGGGGAGGAAGCCCGGACCGTCCTGCTCCACCCGCCAGTGCAGCAGCGAGGGGATGATCACCGCATGCCCCAGGCTTGAAACCGGGAAAAGCTCGGTCACGCCCTGGATGACGGCTAGAAGAATGACCTGGATCGCCGACACCTGTTTCCCCGCCCACGCTCGTCCCGCCGCCCTTCTAACCTGCTTGGCCGCAGCCAAGCTGCAGAAATCTGAATGCAAATGCGCGCTGCAGGCTAAAAGGCGGCATGTCGCGCCTCGCCTGCACCCTCGCCCTCGCCCTCATCGCCGGTGGGGCGCACGCCGCGCCCACGGCCGGGCGGATCGAGGTGATCGACGCGTGGAGCAGGCCGGCGACGCCGGGCCTGCCGACCGGGGTCGCCTACATGACCCTGGTCAATCACGCAGCGACCGGCGATCGGCTGTTGTCGGCGGCGAGCCCAAAGGCGGCCCGGGTCAGCCTGCATCGTTCGTCCATGTCGGGGGGCGTGATGAGCATGACGGCGGTGGACGGGCTGGACCTGCCGCCCAACCGTCCCGTCGTGCTGGCTCCTAACGGCTACCATCTGATGCTGACCGGCCTGAAGGGCGGCCTGAAGCTTGGGGACCGCTATCCGGTCGTTCTGAGATTTCTCCACGTCAAGCCAGTGGTCGTCCAGGTCCAGGTTCGCCGCGGGGCGTCTGAACCCATGGCCGCCATGTCCATGAAATGAATAGCTATTCCGCCAGCGGCGATCAGGCTCGCCTCAGGGAGCCACCGGCCGGGGTGGAGGCGGTGCGGCCCGGACGCCCGCCGCAGCCGGAGCGGCGGTCGGGTCCGGATATTGCTGGGCGTTGGTGTAGCCCTTCTGGGGGCCGGCCGGCTTGTGGGCCATCACCCGCCAGATCAGGGCGCCGACCACGACTACGACCACGATGATGACGATGGCCCAGAGTTCGGCGCGAGTGCGCTGAGCCTCCGGATCACGCATGTGGGCGTAGTCCTTGTCCTCGCTCATCTGTGCGTCCCGATGCCTCAGCTGACCGGCGTAACGCGCAGGCCCGCACCACGCTCCACCCACTCTTCGGTGGGGCCGTAGAAGGTCATGCGACCGGCGTCCATCACGGCCACCTTGTTGCAGACGCGACGCACCATGTTGAAGTCGTGGGTGCCGAGCACCACGATCTTGGCTTTGTCCACGAAGTTGAACATGCGGTCGCCGGCCTTGTGCATGAACTCCACGTCCCCCGCGCTCAGCCACTCGTCGAGCACCAGGATATCGGCTTCGAACTCGGTAGCGCAGGCGAACATCAACCGTGCGATCATGCCGGCGGAGAAGGTCTTCATGGGCAGGCGCACGAAGTCGCCGAGGCCGGAGAACTCCACGATCGAGCCGATGCGCTCGTCGATGATCTTGTTGGGGATCATCCGCATGGCTCCGAGCTTGCGAATGTTCTGCAGGCCCGTCGCCTCGATATCGAGGCCGGCGCCCGCCGCGATCATGCTGGTGAGGCTGCCCTGCACCTCCACCCGGCCGCGGGCCGGGTGGTAGACGCCGGCGATCACCTTCAGGAGCGACGTCTTGCCCGAGCCGTTATGGCCGATCAGGCCGAGGCGGTCGCCCTCCTTCAGCTCGAAGCTGACATTCTCCACCGCGCGCACCACGGTGACGTCGCCCTGGTCCTTGTACAGCTTGCCGCCTACCGCGAGGTTGAACACCGCGTTGCGCAGGGATTGGGCCCGCACGCTGTAGACGTAGTAGTCCAGGGTGACGTTGTCCAAACGTAGGGAGCAGCTCATCGATTGCGCCTCAGAGCCAGAACACGACGCGCTTGCGGAAGAGCGCGAGCAGGGTGACGGCCACAATGGATAGCAGCACCATCTCCGCCGCACCCCATTCCCAGTCCGCCAGGGCCGGCGCACGCCCGAGCAGCGGCTGGCGGATCAGCTCCAGGGAGTGGGCGAAGGGGTTGAGTTCATAGATGATGCGGCGCTTGCCGTGCATCTGCGCCGGAACCCAGAACACCGGCGTCAGGAAGAACAGGATCTGCACCACGAAGCCCACCGTCTGGTTGATGTCGCGGAAGCGGGTGGACGGGATGGCCACGATCAGGCTGAGCAGGGCGCTGTCGATCAGCACCATCGGCAGGCCCACCAGCAGGTGCCACGTCGGCAGCGAGCCCAACCGGAGCACCGCCAGCACGATCCACAAGGCGATGATCTGCGCCAGGAAATTGATGAAGTTGCGCATCATCATCAGCAGGATGTGGAAGCTCAGCGGCAGCTTCATGGTCTGCATCAGGCCGCCGGAGGAGATGAAGGTTCCCGCGGCGTCGTTCAGCACCGCACCGACGATACTCCAAGACAAGATGCCGGATATGATCAGGGCGAAATTGGAGCGGTAGTCCTGGCCCAGCAGACCGCCGAACACCACCGACAAGGCGATGGCGGTGGCGAGCAGGTTGGCGGTCAGCCAGAAGGGACCCAGGATGGTGCGGCGGAACCGCGCCACCGTCTGCTCCCACGCCAGCCGGACCCACAGGGGGTAGAGTTTTATCCCGTCGATGATGTCGCGGAACGCGCCCTCGACAGCGTCCATGAAGTCCCGATCCGAAGCTTGTCACACGATGGCCGACTGGCCGGGAGTCTGTCCGGGTCGAGACGGGCGATTTCATGGCGGACCACGTCCGCCCTGCGTCACTGTCTCAGCGCTCCACCTGGAAGCGCGCCCCACAAACGAGCCGGGGAGCTATCAGATCAGCCGGGCCGCCACAAGTCAGCGATAATCCGGCCAAAACGTCTCAGCCGCGAGTGGCGACGCGGCGCGTCTGGCCGATAAGCTTTTGATACTCTTCGCTCTGCATCAGGTCCAAAGCCATCTTGCGCGCCCCCGCCTCAGGTCCGAGGAGCTCGATCATCCGGCCATAATAGACCATTCCCTGGTTGTCGGGCGGACGGCGCAGAAGGCTTTCGTAGACCTGGGTCACCACTGCGGCGACTTTTTCCTGTTCGCGCAGCGCCAAGTCGTGGGCCGTATGCGGATCATGCGTCGCCAGCACCCCCTCGACCTGGTCGCAGATCACCCGGGTGCGCTCTGGGAAGTCCGGTATCTGCTCGCGCAGCACCTGGCGGATGAACCGACCTTCCAGGGAGTTGAACAGCAGAGGCGATTCGAAGTGGATGGCGGCGGCGATCTCGGCGTCGTCGACGATGATCTCCTGCAGCATCTCCTGGTCGTTGGGATTGCTCCAACCCTGCAGATCGGCGAGCAGCGCATCCGGCAGGCGGGTCTCGAAGGCCGCCTTCCAGCGCGCCACCAGCCGGTGAGCCAGCGGATGGCGCAGGTTGAACATCAGCACGCCGTTGTTGACGTCCCACCAGTGCTGGGTGGCGTTCGACGGCGTCATCACCGCGGCCCGCTCGCCCTTGTCGGCCAGATAGGCGTCCAGGTCGAAGTCGAGGTCGGCCACGAAGGCGTCGGCGTCCATGTAGACCGCCCAGTCGGTCCAGCCGCGGGCGATCAGCTCCTCGAAGATGTAGATGCGGTTGAAGCTGGCCTGCCAGGGCCAGCGGCCCCGCTTGATCCCGAGAAACACCTCCTGAGCGTAGCCGCGCGGCCGGACATAGCGGGCCACGGTGCGAGAGGTGGACAGCAGCAGATCGCGGTAGCGCTCGGGATCGGCGGTCTGGAAGAAGGTGACGTTCATGCTGGCCAACTGGCTCGCCGGGTGGGCGCGCGTTCTAGCAAGGCGTAGGCGAGGCCTCCAAGGCTTTCAGCACGCCGGCCGCGCTCGACGCAGCGCCAAAGGAGCGGCGGAACCTGTCAGACGCCTATGGGGATTGCTCCCGCCCCTGTATGGCTATGAGCAGCCCTGCCTCCAGCTGCCAACGCGAGGTGCGACAAGCCCCTGAAATCTCCCGGGGGTTGCAAGCTATGAAGAGTGGGCGTTTTGCTCTATCTTTAAGCGTAGCGTTTGGGAGACGGTGGCGCCTCGGCGTTGAAGGCGCGGCTGGTAAAACGCGACAGAGGAGCAGCCCATGGACTCCGCCTCAGTCTTAATTCCACTCGACAGACTGACGGCGCGTCAACGCGAATGCCTTGAGCTTGCCGCCCAGCATCGGACGTCCAAGGAGATCGGGCGCCGGCTGCAGATTTCGCCCAAGACCGTCGATCGGCACATCGAAGAGGCGGTGCGCAAGCTGGATGTGGTCGATCGCTCGGCCGCCGTCCGGCTGCTGCTGGAAGCCGAAGGCCCTCCCCGCTTTTCGGCGCAAACCGTTCCAGCGCAAGGGTTCGTGGGGCATGGGGAAAATCCCCATGGGGAGTTCGCCCCCGTGTCCGAGGCGGCGCTGCAGGGGCAGGGTCTGGCTCGTGAAGGCGAGAGTACCTATGGCCAAACCGTTGCTGATGTTCACCTGGAACGACGTACGGGACGCCCTGGAGACCCTGGCCGAGACCTCGCAGCAGAGGAGGGCGACATGCTGGTTGCTGGCGCGGCTGAAACAGGACTCGGAGAATTTATCACCCGACGAGCTCCTCGTGGAGATCATCAATACGGCTATTCTCCTTGGGGCGTCGCCCCAATCCGTGGATGGGCTCCCGAGCCTGTCCGACGTTTAGGATGGGTGGTCGTGATCGCGGCGGGCCTTGCGCTCGTGGCGGGGGCCTTGATCGGCTCCTACGACCTGATGTCTTCGCTTCACCGCATCAAGGCCGGTCCTGTCGCTCAACTCACGGCGGGTTCCGTGTACCGAGCGCCGCGGCGCGTAGGAGGAGTTGACCTTGGAGCGTAACGATGCAGCCCCCCGGGTGGCTGTAGCGCTGATCT
>CAXTRP010000108.1:8365-8592 GCA_964246615.1 uncultured Caulobacteraceae bacterium
CGCGCGCTGGACGACGCCTTCGGGCGCATCGCCGGACTGCTCGGCACGGTGACCCAGACCCGCCAGGACGCCGACTGGTCGATCCTGGTCGGCCAGGACGCGGTGAACGAGATCGCCGCCGCCCTGCCGGAGATGACGGTGGTGCGCGACCGCGTCATCGCCGCTCACCGCCGGCTCGACCGTTGGCAGAAGCGCATGGGCGTGGAGGCGGAGATGGCGGGCGGCGC
>CAXTRP010000109.1:0-8495 GCA_964246615.1 uncultured Caulobacteraceae bacterium
GTCACGATGATGACCGCGGCCAAGTTCCCCGCTCCACGCGCCGCCTCGAGCACCTTGGCCACGCCCATCACGTTGATGTCGAAGGTTTCCAGGGGCTTGCTGAGGCTGGTGCGCACGATGGGCTGGGCAGCCATGTGGATGAGCACATCCGGGCGCGACTGGCTTATGGCGGCCGAGAGCCTGTCGAGGTCGCGGATGTCGCCGCGCCGGTCTTCGCAGAACCGCTGCAGACCTGCGACGTCGAACAAACATGGCGTCGTGACGGGCTCTTCAAGCGAGTATCCGCACACCTGAGCACCCAGTCGGTGCAACAGGAGCGTCATCCACGCTCCCTTGAAGCCCGTGTGGCCTGTGAGGAAAACCCGCTTGCCGGTCCAGAAAGCTTTGTCGGGGTTCACCATGCCGCACGCCAGGGCGCGCGACCAGACTCCCAGAGTTCGTTGAGGTGCGTCTTGTCCCGCAGAGTGTCCATTGGCTGCCAAAAGGCGTCATGGCGAAAGGCGTGCAGGTCGCCTGCGTGGGCCAAGCGCTCCAAAGGCCCCTGCTCCCAGATCGTCAGGTCGTCATCGACGAGGTCGATTACGGAGGGGTCGAGGACGAAGAAACCTCCGTTGATGTAGCCGCCCTCGCTCACCGGCTTTTCCTGGAAGGAGCGGACCTTGTCGCCCTCGAGCTCGAGGGCGCCGAATCGCGCGAGGGGACGCGTCGCCGTGACGGTCGCGCGATGACCATGATGCAGGTGGAACTGCAGCAACCGCGCGATGTCGATGTCGCCGACCCCGTCTCCATAGGTCATGAAGAAGGGTCGATCGGTCGGCAGATAGCTTCGCACACGCTTCAGACGGCCGCCGGTCATGACGTTGTCGCCGGTGTCGATCAGCGTGACCCGCCAAGGCTCAGTTTGGACGGAATGATAGATCGTTTCGCCTCCCACCACCATCGTTACGTCGCTCTGATGCAGATGGTAGTTGGCGAAGTATTCCTTTATCTTGTAACCCTTGTATCCAAGGCAGACCACGAAGTGGTTTACCCCGAAGGCCGAGAATATCTTCATAATATGCCAGATTATCGGGCGGCCTCCGATTTCGACCAGGGGTTTGGGCTTGACGTCGGTTTCTTCCGACAGCCGCGAGCCGAGGCCGCCCGCCAGGATGACGACGGAGAGGTCCGACGGATTGAAGCTCGGCACGCTCATCAAATCTCACCCGTTCAAGTGAAGACGAATCAGGAATAGCGCGGCGACCTAGCCGGCCAAGCCGCGAGTGCGCAGGTCCGCCGCGATGTCGGCCACCTGACGCGCGAAAGACTTGGGCGCGAAGCCGAGCTTCAGGGCCAGGGTTCGGGCGGGCGTCGGATCGCCGAGATACAAGCTTGGATGGTCGTAAGCAATCTTATCGCGTAATATGTGGCCGTCATCTGCACCGGCGGCGATCAATGCTTGGCAGGCTACGTCGTGCATTTCCAAGACCTCCGTACCGCAGATATCGGTGGCTGCGCCGGGCGCGTGGCCTATGGAAAGTGCGCCAAGGACGAGGTCGCAGAGATCGACGACATGCAGGTAGGATCGATACACCGGGACCTGCGCCGTGATGCGAATGCATCGCCCTGCAAAGGCCTGCTGTAGGAAATCTGAGACGGCGTAGGAGGACAGCTTGTTGATGTAAGGCCCGGCAAGATTAAAGATGCGGCCCACGAAGACGGGAACTCCGGCGCTGGCGCCGAACTCAAGAAAGCTGTCCTCCTGCATCAGCTTGCAAAGCCCGTACAGGTCTCTCCCGTGGCCCGACTGTGCTTGGCCGGCTGCGCCGGACGAGGCTACGAACACGGCGCGCGGCGTTTCGGCCTGCAGGGCGGCGAGCAGGGCGTCGTCGATCGCCGTGTTGACCCGAAAGAACTCGGATCGCCCGAAAGGGGTGACTTTGTCCTTGGTGAGGTAGGCGAGGTGTACGACGAACGCGCCGCGGATGTCTTCGCCGGTGACGCTGTCCAGCGACCGAACCCGAAGCTCGGCCCCGTCGGGCGCTCTCAGACGACGCTCAGAAGAGCCGAACAGCGTCACATTGTCTGGCCAGCTAGGTCCGTAGGCGGTCGAAAGGGCCGCGAGAAACGCGGTCCCGATCCATCCCGTCGGGCCGGTGAGCACGATCTTGGCGTCGTCCGCCATGCTCAGGCCCGGGCAAGCCAAGACAGGCGCATGGCCGAAAGGCCGATCCCCAAGCGGCGCCCTTCGCCGAGAGGCTCTTCGTCGGGCGCCTTGACGACGGAGGGGCGAAAACTGATCTCAAGCACGGGGTTGGCCATGATCTTTGCGGACAGCTTCAGCGATTGAGGTTTTTCGACCTCCAGCAACCACTCACGCCAGCGGCTACCGTTTACTGAAACACTGATCGAGGAACGCTCGCCTTCGCGGCGCCACATCATCTTCGGCCAGACTTCGAACATTGCCGGAGAGGCCTGGGCGGAATGGCGGCATCGGAAGACGCCGATCGGGCCGTCTGTCCAGCACCCCCACTCCTCGGGCGGGGAGAACCCGCGCGGCAGGAAGGCCCGGGCCGCATCGTCGCTAAGATCGAGCATCGCGCCGATCTCCAAGGTCGGAACGGCGGCGCCGTCCGGCGTGGCGCCTCGTAGCTGGGACAGGACACTGCGAAGCGGCGCCGTCATCCGCCAAGTGGTCGAGCCGTAGACATCGCCGAGCTGGCGATCCTGGCGAGCGAGTTCTGTTCTCAGGCGGGAGACTTCCTCGCCCCACGATCCAGACGATGTCGGCGCAGGGGGTGGTGCAGCTACGGTGACCTCGATCCGTTCGGACGGCCCACCCAAACGCTCGGGAACCAGTCGCGACCACTCGTTCGGCAACGTCAACGCGCTGGAGCGCAAGCTTTTCAGCCCCTCCAGCGATAGCGGCTGGCGCGCGATCAGTGCGGTCAGTTCTTCGTAGCTCGAGGCGCGCAGGAAGGCGGGCTCGATGCTGGGGAGGTCGATAACCTCCAGCGCCTCGCGCAGGGCGCCGAAACTTGTATGGGCCGCGATCCAGTCCTCACCGAAGTCGTAGACGTCGTACAGGTGCAGGGTCTCGACGTAGAACTGGGCGTACCAGGGCGTACTGCCGATGGCGCGCCGCCACCAGTCGAGCCGCTCGCGAAGGTCGCCGGCCAGGGTTCGCACGGTCTGACCATGACGAGACTCCTGCTGCACCCTTGAAAGCGCCGCTTCATGGGCGAGGGCGAAGGTGGTCGCCTCCTCCACCAGGGCGGTCAGGAAGATGGCTCCTGGAAACAGCATCAGCAACCATCGCCGGATCACCGCCAAGTCCGCCTCGGGCGGAAGTTCAGGCAGATCGGCCAGTTGTTCGAGCACCTGGTGGGCCAGATTGGACCCGAAGTGGAACCGGGTGGAGTGGTTCATTTCGGCGGTGCGCCGGATCTGGGGCAGCGTCAGGGCTTCGCGCGCGACGAGTTCATCGAGCACCCGCAACCAGAGGCCCGTCCAAACCGAGTTGGAGTAGCCGCCTTCTCGGACCCCAACGCTGCGCCAATGACGACCGCCGTCGTGATCGCTGGGGAGCAGCCCGTAGACCACCAAAGGGCGGTTGACGAACAGGAACCGGCGGTCCTTGCCGATCTCGATCAGCCAGGCGACGTGCGCATAGATGCGGGCGATCGACAGATACTTCCGGAGCGGCTCAAGATCGGCGATCGAGCGCCGCACGATCACAGTGGAGATCGCGCACAGCCAGTAGAAGAATCCGGTACGCTGCACGAACGTAGAAATGGAACAGCGCATGTGCTTCTCATAGAAAAGCCGCCGCTCCCGCTCGGTGACGTAGGCGCCCTCGCCCGCGAGGCGCTCGTCGCGTCCATGCCGGCTGTTGAAGACGATAATGTCCTCCTCGCCTCGGCGCAGAATGTCGAGCAGTTCGGCGACGCCGTGATCCTCAACCCCATCATCGTCAGCCAACATCCAGACGTACTCGCCGCGACAATGCGGAAATGCGGCGCAGATGTTCTCTTCGGCGGTGTCGTACAATTCAGGCGAGCGGATGTAGCGCACCGAGAGCGGATAGCTGTCGTCCAGGTCGACAGGTCCGGCTTGGGTGGAGTTGTCGTGGATCACGATCTCGAACGCCGCGTCAAAGCCGCGAAGCACGTGATCGACGGCGCGCGCCTGCGCCAGCACGAGACGCCAGCGGTTGCGCGTGGGGATGAGCACCGTCAGCAACGGCGCCGCAAAGCTCGATCGCTCCGGATCACCGTGGACGAAATTGTCGGCCATCAGGGCGTACTCAGCCGTTCCGCGTGTGTCGCATCGTCGGCGCTTCGGTGGCTTTCCGCCTGACCCTTGTAGGCGAAGACTCCGAGTACCCCTATGCCGGCCCTGACGAACTGCGTCGGGACCAATCCTGCTGAGGCGAGAAGCCGGCTTAGCGATCGCAGGCTGAAGTGGGCCAGGTTTTCATGGAGCGTCTGCAGCGGGCCGAATTGGCGAAACCCATTGGCGAACCGAACTTCTTGCACCTCGAAGTTGGCCCTCAGCCCACCCGAGTACTGGATGGGCGTCTCGATCCAAACTGTCGCATCGGGGCGCAAGCCGCTCACCAAATCGTTGAGCATCTTCTTCGGGTGGGGTTCGGTCTGGAGCGCGTGTGTGCTCATGAGCACGTCAGCGCTGGCGAGGAGTTGGCGCAGATCAACGCCGGGAGGCAATCCCACTCGCGGCAGCACCACGACATCAGCCCGGGGATAGGCGTATCGGGCGAAGTATCCGCCGCCGTCGCTCAGGTCCACCACCAAGCCTTCCTGCAAAAATCGCTCATCGTTGAATTGGTCGTAAAAGGCACGACGAGCATCAAAATAGGCGCTGGCTTGGTCAGCGAACTCGTTTGCTGTCGGCGCGTAGTCAGGCTCAAGCCGAATGCGCTGTTCGTTATAGACTTCACCCCTGTAGTCCTCGTACAGGCGAGCAATCTGCTTTGCCGTGAGCAAGGGCGCCATGAAGACATGCTCACATCCGGCGCAGAAGTAGGAGCGGCCTTGAACGGCGCCCGTCAGGCCGCAGCGTTCGCGGACGAAAGCCGCTATTTCCGCTGGCAACCAACGACTGGTCGCCTCATCGCAGATCGGACACGGCAGCGACTCGCCCGATAAGACGTCATTGTCCAACCATTAGGTCCTTCCGCTCGATGGAAAAGCAGCTACACCGCGGCAAGGTGTCAAGTCCAGCGCTAAGAATTCTAAGCTTTCCTATGCCAAATGATAAGAGTGTCTTCAATCTAAGCTAACCGTTGGATCAGATAGCCAGTGGCTCGGATGATAGCTCGCTCACCGGCTCATGAACGTTGTCGCAAATGCGGCCGTCGCAACTAGGTAGGCTCGGCCTCAGCATCGTGACGGTCGGCGGCTTCGAGACGCAGACGATAGCCTGGATTGTCTGGCGCGAGCGCACAGGCCCTGCGCCAAAGATCGAGGGCTTCTTGCGGTTTGCGATTGAGCACTTCGCGGAAATCGGCGAGGGCTGCATGGGCGTCGGGATGGCGCGGCAGTTCCCTGACAGCGCGCTCATAGACGATTTCGATGTCGTCGTATCTCTTCTGCGCCTCAAGCACGTGGACAAGATCAAGGTATATCTGCCAGTGATCGTGGCGGCCACTGATCGCGTCCACTGCGGCGCGGGCAGCTTGTGTAGCCCCGGCGAGATCACCCGCCATCGCCAAGGCGTCACGCCGGTGGGTGAACGCCCGATGCAAATCCGGCCGCATCGCGCTCGCGCGATCGTAGATGGAAGCCGCCTTCAGATAACTGCCCCGTTCGCGCAGGATCATCCCGAGCGTGCAGACATAAGCGTAACTCTTCATTCGGGTGTGCCGATACACACGCAGGAGACCCTCGATCGCGTCAAAGTCCTTGGTGAGGGCCGCCTGCATGAAGGCGACCCACAGACCAAGATCCATGAGATGGTAGAACACCGGGTGACCGGCGGCCGGCAACCTAAAGAGGCGAACGTTCCGCAAGCCCCACAGAAGCTGGGCATGCCCGCGATCTTCTCGGGTCCAGGGGTCATAGAAGACGAGATAGAGCGTGCTCTGCGCCATGCCCTGGCGGGCGTCGGGCAGTCGCAACTCCCCACGATCCTTGATGGCGCGCCAACGCTCACGCCAGCGTAGGTCAAAGGCGTGGTCCACATCGACCAGCACTTGCGGCCCTCCGACCAGAACAAGGTCAGCCTGCAGCCGCCTCGAAAAGGCGATGGCTGCAAACGCGCCCATGGAAGAGCCGAAAAGTATGATCCTAGCGCCCGCAGGCTTGTGTACCTCTATAAGGTCAAGCACGGGCTGGGGATCAAAGGTTTGAAACCAATCGTCCTTCAGGCTGATGACATGCAATGCGCCAGCACCGTCGCGTTGTATGAAACCGCTCCCCGTGGGCGCACGGGCCTCTAATCCGTTGAAGGTGATCCAGAAATCTCTGTCATTCCCGCAGCCGGGCTGACGCTGGACAACCAGCTCGTCGCTTTCAAACACGATCTCGGAAATGGACATCGCACTTCAACGTTTTCACAGGTATACTTGTATCGCCGCTTGATAGCCTGCAGTCACAACATTTGAAGACATGTGGCTAATTCAGCAAGGCCGTGCTGCTTCCAGCAGTGCGCCTCGACACGACGCAAAGCGCCGGTTTGGATAGTCCTTGCCGTATATGGTGCCGACAGGAGGAATCGAACCCCCGACCTTCTGATTACAAATCAGCTGCTCTACCAGCTGAGCTATGCCGGCCCGTCTAACCTGTCAGTCTGTTCCACCCTCTGACATGGACCGCGGCCTCTTGATAGGAGAGGGGCTGCGAGGGCGCGGTTTTGGTCCATTCGCCGGGCTATGTCCAGCAGGGGCCGACATCAGATAACGACGGATCGGCTTGAGCTCTGGTCGGGGTTCGGGTAGCGGCGACGAGACTGTCGTCAGGCGACGACGCGGCTTCGGATGGCGTCGCGACGCCTGTCGTCTACGCCCAGAACGTCGCGCAGATAGGCGGAGACGGCGCCATGGCGTTGCTCGATGGCGGCGAACGCCGCCTCGAGGTACTCAGGCCGGACCGACATCAGCACGCGCAACGTCTCCTCAGACGTCGCGTCTCCATAGGCGGCCGAGATGTGGGCTGCGCCCGCGGCGATGCGGTCTTCGAGCCGGCCAGCGACGTTGGTGAGCATGTAGTCGGCGATGATGTCGTCGCGGTTCACGCCCATGGCCTCGTGGAACAGGGCGACAGCCAGTCCGGTGCGGTCCTTGCCCGCCATGCAATGGATCAGCGAGGGGCCGTCGATGGTGGCGAGCGCCTCGAAATAGCGATGCAGGATCGGGATCATGCGGGGGCGGAACGGCATCTGGGCGTAGCCGGTGAGCATCCCGGCCGCCGCGGCGGCGGGATCGGGCGAGTTGCTGGCCGCCTGCACGTGCGGGGCGAGGCCAGTGGTGTCCTCGTCGACGAAGAACACCTGGGCGGAGAAGTCCTGCGGCCGGGGGCATGGGGCCAAGGCGCGCTCCTTGGCGCCGCGAAGGTCGATCACCGTGGACAGCCTCAGCGCGGCCACGGCGTCGAGGTCGGCTGGGGTGGCGCCATGATGCTGGGCGGAGCGGAACAGCAGTCCGCGCTTCAGCCGCCCGCTCGATGAGCCGTAGCCGCCATAATCCCGAAAGTTGTGGATGCCGGCCAGGGGCAGAACCCGGTCCGTTGCGCTGACGGCGTTCATGTTCCTGGCTCCTGACGCGTGGTCCGCCTGCGAAGGGCGCCCTGCCCCGTCCGACTTCATGGCTAGCGCCGTAGACCGTCTGGCGCCCACGAGAGCAAGGCTGAAGACCTGGGAGGGTCGGCGGCGCAGGCCCGTCATAGCCGGTCGCCGGCTCCTTCCAAGACGGTCAGGCAACCTAAGCCCGCCCGAAGGCTTTTGCGTGCGTGGCGGGAGACGCCCGCGTTACAGGTGCCGTCATGCTCGCCTTGGCCCTCGTCGCAGCGCTGTCCAGCGCGGACTTGCAGCGGTGGATGGATGACCAGCCCGCGGTCGTCGCCTATCGCCGGCAGCAGATCGTCGACCGCATCCCGCGAGACGACGCGTTTCGACAGACCCCGACCCTTCCACAGGGTGCGGCCTGCCGGGGCTCCCAGGCCGCTGCATCCGCAGCTGTCGTGATGTTCAAGACGGCCGACGGCGGGAAGCTGATGCTCACAGAGCCCGACCTACTCGCAAAAAATGCGGGCCAGTCGATGCTGCAACTCGATGGGCCGGCCAAGCAGGCTCTGGAAGACCGCGGGCGGCGCTACGAGCAGGACGCCGGTCTGTTCGAGCCAAGCTGTCTGGGCTGAATTCGACGGTCCGACAGACATCGGCAGCTGCAGGTAAAAGACTCCGTTAGCTGTGTCGGTTAGCCCACCTGTTAAGACTGCCGCTTCATAACGGTCTTGCGGACGCAAAACGCGTTCGTCGGCGCAAAAGCGCCGATCCCA
>CAXTRP010000110.1:0-460 GCA_964246615.1 uncultured Caulobacteraceae bacterium
CCGTCTTGCCGGCGATGGCGGTGTCGGCCTTGGGCTTCTCGGCGGGTTCCACGGTGAGCTGCGCGTGGAGCGCCTCGACCTTGGCGTCGTTGCGGGGCTCGGCGAAGAACTCGGCGATGAACAGGGCGGTGACCTCTCCCACGCCCTGACGCGCCTGCAGCTCGGCGAAGCCGTCGCCGCCCTGTTCGGCGGCCGCGGCGTGGACGCCTGAGCAAAACGCCGGCCAGTCGGCGAAGCGGGCGGCCAGGGCGGCTCGCGCGGGCTTGTTCAGACGCGGGACGGCGTGGGCGATCTTCTGCTCCAGGGGCGCGTCCGGCCAGGGATCGTCGCACTGGCCGCCTGCGCCGAAGGCCAGCAGCAGCGCAAGCGCGCCTGGCCCAAGCCCCTCGGCCAGCGCCAGCTCGAAATAGCTCGCGCCCGGCCGCTCCCTCGCCGCGCGCCGGACCGCCGCCAGGAACCC
>CAXTRP010000110.1:470-4303 GCA_964246615.1 uncultured Caulobacteraceae bacterium
CTCATAGTCGCGCGCCAGCAGGGTGGAGGTGCGCTCGCCCACATGGCGTATGCCCAGGCTGTAGATGAAACGCTCCAGCGCTATCGTGCGGCGCGCCTCGATGGCGGCGACCAGGTTGCGGACCGAGGTCTCGCCATAGCCCTCGCGCGCCCGCAGCATGGCCAGGGCGTCCGGGTTGCGCGTCAGGCGGAAGATGTCGGCGGGCTCGCCGATCAGCCCCTCGTCGTAGAAGGCTGAGAGCTGGCGTTCGCCCAGCCCCTCGATGTCGAAGCCGCGGCGCGAGACCACCAGCTTCAGGTGCTCCAGCCGCTGGAACGGGCAGGACAGCTCGCCCGTGCAGCGGCGCACCACCGTTTCCACGCCCCCCGCGGTCAGCTGCTGGACTACGGGTTTCTGCAGCGGGCAGGGGCAGGTGGTCGGGAAGGCGAAGGGCGCAGGCGCCGGGGTGGGGCGGGCGTCCAGAACCACCTCGACCACCTGGGGAATGACGTCGCCGGCGCGCTGGATGATGACGGTGTCGCCGATGCGGATGTCCTTGCGGGCGATCTCGTCGGCGTTGTGCAGGGTGGCGTTCTGCACCACCACGCCGCCCACGTTGATTGGCGCCAGCTTGGCCACCGGCGTCAGCGCGCCTGTGCGGCCGACCTGGATCTCGATGTCGTTCAGCACCGTGCGCGCCTGCTCGGGCGGAAACTTGTGGGCGATGGCCCAGCGGGGCAGGCGGCCCGAAAACCCCAGCCGCTCCTGCCAGTCCAGCCGGTCGAGCTTGTAGACCACCCCGTCGATGTCGAAGCCGAGGTGCGGGCGGCGCGCCTCGAAGTCGCGGTACTGGGCGTCCAGCGCCGTCTCGCTGCCGACCCGCCGGACAAGGTCGCTCACCGGGAAGCCCCAGGCGGCCAGCTTTTCCAGCGCTTCGCTCTGGGTCGTGGCGAACGACGCGCTGAGTTCGCCCCAGGCGTAGGCGAAAAAGCGCAACGGCCGTCCGGCGGTGACGCTCACGTCGATCTGGCGCAGCGATCCTGACGCGGCGTTGCGCGGGTTGGCGTAGGTGCGCCCGCCCGAAGCCTCCGCCGCCGCATTCATGGCGGAAAAGGCGTCGTGACCGATGTAGACCTCGCCCCGCACCTCGATCTGTTCCGGCCAGCCGGAGCCGTGCAGCGTCTGAGGGATGTCGGCCAGGGTGCGCAGGTTGGCGGTGACGTCCTCGCCGGTGCGCCCGTCGCCGCGCGTGGCGCCTTGCACCAGCCGGCCATGCTCGTAGCGCAGGTTGGCCGACAGACCGTCGATCTTGGGCTCCACCATGAAGGCCAGCGGCTCGGCGGGGTCCAGCCTCAGGAAGCGGCGGATGCGGGCTACGAAGTCGGCTACCTCGCCAGCGTCGAACGCGTTGTCCAGCGACAGCATGGGGACGCCATGGCGCACGGGCGCAAAGCTGGACGACGGCGGCGCGCCTACCCGCAACGATGGCGAGTCGGGCCGCACCAGATGCGGGAAGCGCGCCTCCAGCTCTACGTTGCGCCGCTTCAGGGCGTCATAGGCCGCGTCGTCCAGCGTCGGAGCCTGCTCGGCGTAGTAGAGCCGGTCGTGCTCGGCCATCTCGCCGGCGAGCCGTTCCAGCTCGGCTGCAGCCTCGGCGTCGCTCAGGGTGGGCGAGGGGGCGGGAGGGCTGGACATGCCGCCTTCTTAGCGTCTCGCGCGGGGCGGCGTGAAGCTTGCGTCAACCCACACCCGCTAGGGTGGAGCGACGCTGAGGATCGCGCGGAGCCGCCGTTGACCAAGTACCGCGCTGACATCGACGGCCTGCGCGCGATCGCCGTGGGATCGGTGGTGCTGTTCCATGCCGGCTTCACCGCGGTGTCGGGCGGGTTCGTCGGCGTGGACGTCTTCTTCGTGATCTCGGGCTATCTGATCACCGCCAACCTGCATGGCGACCTGGTTCGCGGCCGCTTCAGCATCGTGGACTTCTACGAGCGGCGGGCGCGACGCATCCTGCCGGCGCTGTTCGTGATGATGGCGGCGACCGCGGCGGGCACGGCGCTGTTCCTGCCGGATGACCTGAAGCTGTTCGGCGAAAGCCTGGTGGCGGCGACCGTGTCGCTCTCCAACGTCTTCTTCTTCACCCACACCGGCTATTTCGACCTGCAGGCCTCGATCACGCCCCTGCTGCACACCTGGTCGCTGGCGGTGGAGGAGCAGTTCTACCTCGTCTTCCCGCTGTTCCTGTGGGCCGTGGCGCGCGGGTCCGGCGGGCGCAGGGGTGCGCTGGTCGGAGCCATGGCCTTGGTGTGGGCGGCGTCCTTCGGCTTCGGCCTGTGGCAGGTGGCGCACGCACCGCGGGCGGCCTTCTACCTGCCCTTCGACCGGGCATGGGAGCTGCTCACCGGGTCGCTGCTGGCCACCGGCGCGGCGCCTGCGCCTGTGCGGCGGTGGATGCGCGAGGCGGCGGGCGCGCTCGGCCTGGCGCTGATCCTGGCGGCGGCCTTGCTCATGCCGTCCAGCGCCGCCTTCCCCGGGATGAACGCCCTGGCGCCGTGTCTCGGCGCGGCGCTGGTGATCTGGGCCGGGATGGGGCCGGAGGGAGCCTCGACCTTGGCGGCGCGGCTGCTCCGCTCCAGACCGCTAGTGTTCCTAGGGCTGATCTCCTACTCGCTGTATCTCTGGCATTGGCCGATGCTGGTGCTGGCCCGCTACTACACGCTGTCGGAGCCCGGAGCGCTCGTGCGCGCCGCGGTGGTGGCGCTGGCCGTCTGCGCGGCCACCGCATCCTGGTGGTTTGTGGAGCGGCCGTTCCGCGACCGTCGGCTGCTCGCGCGACGCCCCGCCCTGTTCGGGGCCTGTGCGGCCGCCGGGCTGGCGACGGTGGTCGGCGGGAGCGCGGTGGTGCTGGCCAAGGGGCTGCCCCAGCGCCTTTCGCCTCGCGCCGCGGAGTACGCGGCCGGCGCCGACGACCACAACGCCTATCGCGACCACTGCTTCGCCCTGACGCCCCAGGACATGGCCGCTGGCCGTTACTGCCGCATCGGCGTGGATGACGGGCGGCGGCCGACGCTGATGGTCTGGGGAGACTCCCATGCCGACGCCATGATGTCGGCCTTCGACGCGGCGGCCCGGGCGCACGGGATCGCCGCCATCGACGCCAGCCACGGCAGCTGCCCGCCGCTGCTGGGGATCGAGGTGCACGAGCACGAGGACAACCTCTGCCCGCCGCTGAACGCGGCCGCTATGGCGCTGATCGAGCGCTACGACATCCCCAAGGTGGTGATCGCGGGCCGCTGGGCGGGCTATGCGGAGGGGCGGCTCTACTATGCGCCGTCGCCGGACGTGATCCTGCGCCGGGCGGGGGCGCCCTTCGGCCCCGCCGCGTCGATCGCCGACGACCACGCCCTGTTCGCCGCCGGCGTCGAGGCCACCTTCGCTCGTCTGCGCGGGGAGGGGCGGCAGGTCTATGTGGTGCTGCCCGTGCCCGAGATGCACCAGTCGCTGCCCAGCGCCCTGGCCCGCGCCGCCATCCTGCACCAGGCCGCCGACATCGCGCCCACCCGCGCCGACTACGACCACCGCCAGCGCTTCGTGCGCGCGACCCTGGACCGCCTGGCGCGCCAGTATGGCGTCGGTGAGATCGATCCGGCGGCCCGGCTCTGCCCCGACGTCCGCTGTCGCGTGACGCTGGGCGGCCGGCCGCTGTACTATGACGGCGACCACCTCTCGCTGCACGGCGCGGCCTACATCGCGCCCCTGGTGGCGGCGGTGTTCGCCGACGCAGGCTTGCGCCCGAGCCAGATCGCTCTGGCCGCTAGGGGGCGAACGGGAGCGGCGGCAAGCGTGGCCGTGCG
>CAXTRP010000110.1:4313-5126 GCA_964246615.1 uncultured Caulobacteraceae bacterium
GCCTACATCATTTTCGCGTCTCTCGAGCGCCATGGTCACGTGGGATCAGGTTCCGGACCGCCCCGCGGGCGCCGCCGCCGCGTCGTCGCAGGTCCTGCGGCGCGACCGCGTCAACGTGGTCCTCGCATGCCTGACGCTTGCGGCGTTCTCCGCGCCGGCCATGATCTTCCTGGGCCTCTCCGACAAGCCGGACGCCCCGCCGACACCCCTGCTGCGGCTATACTGGCCGCCGGTCTATGCGCTGGCGCTCATCCTATGCGCGCGTCGCTGGCGCGACCTGCGCTCCGCCTGGGTCGCGGGCGTGATGATCATGGCGCCGGCGGTTTGGGCGTGGGCGACCCGCTTCTGGTCCCTGGCGCCCGACGACACCAGCCGACGCGCCCTCGCGCTGCTGCTGACCACTTTGTTCGGCTTCGCTCTGGGAGCGGGCTTTTCCGGGCGGACGCTGGTGAAGATCGTGGCCGCCACCGTCTGCGTGCTCGGCGTGGCGAGCGCCGCGGTCGCCGTGCTGCTGCCGCGCTACGGGGTGGAGCAGGTGATCAACGTGGGCTGCTGGCGCGGGCTGTGGGACACCAAGAACGCGCTGGCGGCCTTCATGGTCATCGGCGCCATCGCGTCCGCCTGCGCGCTCGGCTTTCCAGGCCGGCGGCGGGTTTGGCTTTTCGCCTTCGCGGTCTGCCTGCTCGACCTGTTGATGAGCCGCGGCAAGACCTCGCTCGTCTGCCTGCTGCTGGCGCTGGCCCTGCTCGCCGTCTACCGGCTGGGGCGCAGGGGGCCGGTGCTGGCGGTGCTGACGGCGTGGGCGGCGGGGAC
>CAXTRP010000110.1:5136-8480 GCA_964246615.1 uncultured Caulobacteraceae bacterium
GGTCGCGGGCTTCGTCTCCCAGGCGGCGCCGGGCCTCTTCTTCAAGGCCATCGGCAAGGACCCCACCCTGACCGGCCGAACCGAGATCTGGACCGCGGTGCTGGACCAGGTGAGGCAGCGCCCGCTCGGCGGCTTCGGCTTCGGCGCCTTTTGGAGCAAGACGTCCGTCCCCGCCAAGGTCATCGCCCGCCAGACCGGCTGGCCCGCGCCGGAGGCCCACAACGGCTGGCTGGACCTGCTGGCCCAGGTGGGCTGGATTGGCCTGGTGCTCACCGGCGGCTGCTGCCTCGCGGCCGTCCTGTGCGCCCTGGCGCGCCGGCGAGGACGCGACGACGCCATGTTCGCGCCCGTCTACGTGGCGTCGTTCCTGGCCCTGTCGTTTGCGGAAAGCGTCCTGCTCTCCCCCAACAGCCTGGTGTGGGTGGTCTTCGCCGCAGCGTTCACCCAGCTGGTGACGCCGCGGCGGTCCAGCAGCCTTACCGCGGCGCCAGCCTGATCGCGCCATCCAGGCGAATGGCGGCGGCGTTCAGATAGACGTTCTGCAGGATGTCCACGGCGGTCCGGGCATAGTCCGCAGCCGTTCCCAGCCGCTTGGGGAAGGGGATGCTGGCGGCCAGGCTGTCCTGCACGTTCTGCGGCATGGAGGCCATCATCGGCGTCTGGAAGATGCCGGGCAGGATCGTGTTGACCCTCACGCCTTCGCTCATCAGGTCACGGGCGATCGGCAGGGCCATGGCCAGCACCCCGCCCTTCGACGCGGAGTAGGCGGCCTGGCCGATCTGCCCGTCTTCGGCGGCGACCGAGGCGGTGTTGATGATGGCGCCGCGCTCGCCATCCGCCAGGGGCTCCAGCGTCAGCATGCCCGCCGCCGAGCGCGACAGGCAGCGGAAGCTGCCGAACAGGTTGATCCGCACCGTCCGTTCGAACACCTCCTGGGGGAACAGCGTGATCTCGCCGGTGTCCTTCTTGCGCCCCACCGTCTTGGCCCCGGTGGCGATGCCGGCGCAGTTCACCAGCACCCGCTCCTGGCCATGCGCCGCGCGGGCCTTGGCGAAGCCGGCCTGCACCTGATCGTCGGAGGTGACGTCCACCGCGCAGAACACGCCGCCGATCTCGCGCGCAATGGCCTCGCCGCGCTCGGCGTTCATGTCGAACAGGGCGACCTTGACGCCGTATCCGGCGAGTGCGCGGGCCGTGCCTTCGCCGAGGCCTGAGGCGCCGCCGGTGACGACCGCGGCGATGGAGGGGTCGAGGATCATGGATGGCTCTCCGGTTTCGCGGCCGTCTCGTCCTTGGACAGGTTCAGGATGAGGCGGACTGCGATGTTTCAGGCTCCTGCCGCGTCGCCGCGCGATGTCGCCTCATCTCGACCCTGTCGAAGGACGACACGTTGCGCTCACGCGAACTCCACCAGCACCTCGTCGGCCGCGACGCTGTCGCCGGCCTTGACGCCGACGGACTTCACCACGCCGTCACGCTCGGCCTTGATGATGTTCTGCATCTTCATGGCCTCGATCACGGCTACAGCTTCGCCCGCCTTGACCTCGCGCCCGACCTCCACGTCCAGGCTGACCACCAGTCCGGGCATGGGCGAGACGATCAGCTTGGAGGTGTCTGCGGCGGCCTTCTTGGGCAGTCGTTCGTGCAGGTCGGCCGAGCGGGGCGTCAGCACCAGCACCCGTTCCCGAGCGGCTCGGTGGCGGATGACGAAGCCTTCGGCGGCCGGCGCGACCTCCACGCTGAAGGGGCGGCCGTCGAGCACCCCCTTGAACAGCCTGCTCCCCGGTCGCCACGCCACGCCGCCAAGCTCAAGCGTCCGGCCCTCGTCAGGCAGCGCCAGCTGCAACGTCGCATGGTGATCCGAGAGCGTCACGACGCGCTTGTGCTCGCCGATGAAGACGATGAAGTCGGCGCGAGGCGGGGCGGCGAACAGCCGATCGCCGTTCCCCCTGGCGCGGGTGACCTGCAGCCGGTGCATCCAGCAGGCGGCCGCCGTCATCAGGTCCAGCTGGTCCGGCGCCGGTTCCAGGCCTGCGAAGCCGTTCGGGAACTCGTCTTTGATGTAGTTGGTGGAGAGCACGCCGGAGCGGAAGCGCGGCTGATCCATCACCGCCGACAGGAAGGGCGCGTTGTGGCCGAGCCCCTCGATCTCCAGGTCCTCAAGCGCACGGCCCATGCCGTCGATGGCGCCGTCACGGGTGGCCGCGTGGGTGCACAGCTTGGCGATCATCGGGTCGTAGAACATCGAGATCTCGTCGCCTTCCCGCACGCCTGAGTCGTTGCGCACCTGGTAGCCGGCGCGCTCCCCCTCCTCTGGCGGCTGGTAGCGCACCAGCCGACCGATGGAGGGCAGGAAGCTGCGGTAGGGGTCCTCCGCATACAGCCGGCTCTCCATGGCCCAGCCGTCGATGCTCAGGTCGTCCTGGGCGAAGGCGAGCGGCTCGCCGGCCGCCACCCGGATCATCTGCTCCACCAGATCGAGCCCGGTGATCAGCTCGGTCACCGGATGCTCCACCTGAAGCCGGGTGTTCATCTCCAGGAAATAGAACGACTTGTCCTGGCCGGCGACAAACTCCACCGTACCGGCGGAGTCGTAGTTCACGGCCTTGGCCAACGCGACCGCCTGGGCGCCCATGGCGGCCCGGGTCTGCGGGTCGAGCAAGGGCGAGGGCGCCTCTTCGATCACCTTCTGGTTGCGACGTTGGATGGAGCACTCGCGCTCGAACAGGTGAACCACATGGTCGTGCTTGTCGCCCAGCACCTGGATCTCGATGTGGCGGGGCGAGGTGATGAACTTCTCGATGAAGATGCGGTCGTCGCCGAAGGCCCCTTTGGCTTCGGCCTTCACCGCAGGAAAGCCTTCCTCCACGTCGCCTTGCGTCCAGGCGACCCGGATGCCCTTGCCGCCGCCGCCGGCCGAGGCCTTGATCATCACCGGATAGCCGATCTCCTCGGAGATGCGGATGGCGTGGGCGGTGTCGTCGATTTCGCCGATGTGACCGGGCACGCAGGAGACGCCGGCCGCTTGCGCGAACTTCTTGGACTCGATCTTGTCGCCCATGGCGGCGATGGCGTGGGCGTTGGGGCCGATGAAGACGATGCCTGCGTCGGCGCATTGTCGAGCAAATTCCGCCTTCTCCGACAGGAAGCCGAAGCCGGGATGCACCGCCTGCGCGCCGGTGTCGTGCGCCGCCTGGATGATCCGGTCGGCCAGCGCGGTGCCCAGTTTGCGCGACAGGATGGCATGCGCGCCCATGCCGGGGAACAGCCCGAACATCATTTCGGGCAAGCCGAAGTTCGCCCCGCGCTCGGCGATGATCACGTCGAACGACAGCAGCGCCTCG
>CAXTRP010000111.1:0-8470 GCA_964246615.1 uncultured Caulobacteraceae bacterium
GTCCTGGCTCAGTCCGTTACCTAAGGCGCGCGCAACGTCTCAGGCCGTCCTACGAGCCACGGTTGTGGCTGAATGTGCCGTCTGCGCCGCGTTCATCAGGCAGCGAAGCGTACCCAGCGCCGAGGGCGCTTCGATTGGTCCGTAGGTTTCCAAGGGCGACGAAACTTTGCTTCTAAACATGAGGATACTATGGCTTCTAAGCCTCTGATCGCTGTCATCATCGGTTCGACCCGCACTACTCGGTTCGCAGACAAGCCTGCTGAATGGATGCTGAAGCAGGCGCGTGCCCGCGACGACATGGAATTTGAGGTCGTCGACCTACGCGATCATCCGCTGCCTTTTTTCAACGAAGTTGCGTCGAACCTGCACGCCCCGAGTCAGGACCCCGAGGCGCTTCGCTGGCAGGCAACGATCGGTCGCTTCGACGGCTTCATCTTCGTGCTGCCGGAATATAACCACTCGGTCACTGGCGTCCTGAAGAACGCCCTTGATCAGGCCTATCGCGAGTGGAACCGGAAGCCCTTCACGGCCATCGCCTACGGCGGTGTTGGGGGAGCGCGAGCGTTGGAGCATCTGCGCGGTATCGGTGTAGAACTTCGGATGGTGTCCACCCGCAATGCAGTTCACATCTCGGGCTCCGACTACATGACAGTCCACCCGGCGTTCGGCGGCAAGCCTATTGAGGAGATTGAGGCGCACCTCTTGCCCTCGGCGAAGCTGGCGCTCGATGAACTTGCCTGGTGGGCCAAGGCTACGATGGTGGCGAGGGCGGCAGCCACCTAGCCACGCTCGCCACCTTTCCCGCAAACGAACGTTCAGCGGGAAAGTCGGCGCTGGCGCTCGCACCCCGCCTGGAGGCAGGTTTCGCTTTCTCACAATCTGTTCCCGATTTAAGATTCCCGAAGTTCGGAATTTCGACGGGAAAACGGGAAAGATGCTGATCGGGTACGCGCGTGTCTCAACGGCGGATCAGGATTTGGCGCTGCAAACCGACGCACTGACCAAAGCCGGCTGCGAGAAGCTGTTCAGCGACAAGGCGAGCGGCGCCAAGGCCGAGCGGCCGGGATTGACGGAAGCCCTTCGCTTCGCGCGTGCTGGCGACTGCATCGTGGTCTGGAAGCTCGACCGGCTCGGCCGCTCGATCCAGGGCCTCATTGCGCTGGCGGCGGACCTGTCGGCTCGGAAGGTCGATTTCCGATCCCTGACGGACGGCTTCGACACCTCCACGGCCTCAGGGCGCCTCTTGTTCCATATCCTAGCCTCGGTTGCGGAGATGGAGCGCGAGCTGGTGAAGGAACGGACGGTCGCCGGCCTAGCGGCGGCGCGTAAGAAGGGAGGAATAGGTAGCGGCCGCAAATCGGCCTTGACGCCTGACAAGCTCGACACGGCGCGCAAGCTGCTCGCGGCGGGAGACAAACCGGCGAAGGTGGCGCGGCTGCTCCAGGTCGGGCTGTCCACCTTCTACCGACACTTTCCGGCGAGCGAGCGGGACCAAGGCTGATACTCTAGGAACTGGGCTCGGAAGCGGACATCGGGAGTGCGAGCTATAGGTGGGTGGAAAGGAGCCTCTCCTGCTGCGAAGAAGCTAGGGTCGGATCGCCTTGCCAAGTCGGAGTAATAGCATGGACTTGAAGCTCTCAGGTCGGAAGGTGCTTATCACCGGCGCGTCTCAGGGCATCGGAGCGGGCGCGGCGCAGGTGTTCGCCGCGGAGGGCTGCGACTTGGTGCTCGTGGCGCGAAACGCCGATAAGCTGGCGGCGCTGGCAGACCGGCTGCGATCCGAGTTCCATGCGACAGTGGACGTCTTGGCCCTGGACCTCACCCAAACCGACGCCCTGGAGCGGCTAGGCGCGGTTGAAGCCATCGACATACTTTTGAACAATGCAGGCGCAATCCCAGGTGGTGACCTGCAAAAGGTGGATGCCGGCGCATGGCGGCGCGCCTGGGACCTCAAGGTCTATGGCTACATCGACCTTTGCCGCATCTTCTACGCAAAGATGAAGCGCCAAGGCGGTGGAGTCATAATCAACAACATAGGCGCGAGCGCGGAGTTCTTCGACCCGAATTACATAGCGGGCAGCACCGGCAACGCCAGCTTGGTTGCGTTTACGCGGGCGCTGGGGTCCAGGAGCTTGGATGACGCCATACGGGTGGTGGGCGTCAGCCCAGGACCGGTGGCCACGGAACGCATCGAGAGGCTCCTCAAGGAGAGAGGACCGGGCGCAGACGCTGCGGCGGCCTTCCCCTTGGGACGTGCGGCGGCGGTGGAGGAGATCGCCGACCTGATCGTGTACCTTGCGTCACCGCGCTCCGCCTACACCAGCGGTGTCGTGTTCACCGTCGATGGTGGCCTGTCCGCCCGCCATGCTTTTTGAGAAGCGGAGAAGCCGAAGGTCCTGCTTGGATCGAGCTATACCTGGACGCTCATGTCCGCAAACTCGCCGTGACGCACGGCGACAGAAAGGTAGACCTTCTTGCCCTCTCGCATCCCGTGACGCGCGCCCGTTCCAAGAGATGGAATGCAGGGTAGGGTTCCAGGAGGGCTAGGGCCAACCAGGGCACCAAGCCCTGCCGCTCTCCCGTTTTTGATCGATTTCGGATGGGCATCCGGTGAACAGCTGACATCCTGAATGGCGCGGAAGTCGGCGATTGCCATTGCTGACAGGGTGCGTGTAGCGTGCCTTGTAGAGACCATGAACAACGAGCCTGTGAGAGCTTGGCCCGCCGGCAACGGTGAGATGGCCGTTCGAATCCGGCAGCACGACTGGGCGGCGACAGCGCTCGGGCCGCCGGAGAGGTGGCCGGGCCAGCTGCGTTACGCAGTCGAGATGATGCTGGCGAGCCCGCAGATTGCTTCGATCGTAGCCGGACCCGAGCGGATGTTCCTCTACAACGACGCCGCGGCTGTCCACTACGGCGACAAGCATCCTGCGGCCCTGGGGCGGCCGCTATCCGAGACATGGCCCAGGGCTTGGGCGGATGTTCGCGGGCACTATTATCAGGTGTTCGCTGGCGAGAGCGTTCACGTCCCGCTGCAGCCGCTCGATTTGCAGCGGTCAGGGGGGGAACAGGTCTTTGAGGCCTTCCTTACGCCGGTGCGCGACGCTGAGGGCGTCGTGATCGCCGCGCACATGACCGGCTTCGAGCTGGGCGTTCGACTGCGCGCCAAAGCAGCTCTGCGGGAAAGTGAGGAGCGCCAGGCCTTCCTGCTAAAGCTGAGCGACACGCTACGGCCGCTCGACGATGCTGTCGAGATACAAGGTGTGTCGACGCGCTTGCTACGCGAACACTTTGACGCGGGTTGGTGCTATTACGCTGAATTCGAGGAAAGCGGCACGGCAGTCCAGATTCTGCGCGACAGCATTCGTGAGGGGCTTCCGTCCTTGGTCGGATACCACGAAATGCGGGACCTGCCGGGGCTCCTCGATCACCTGCTCGCGGGAAAGGTCATGGACGCTCCTGATCTTCCTGCCTTTCCATTTTTCAACAAGCGTGTCGTCGATCGTTACACCGCGATCGGCATGGGATCGTTTGTTGGCACGCCACTCGTGAAAAGCGGTCGGCTTATTGCGTTTATGATGCTGGCCGACACTCACAAACGTCTCTGGAAAGACGAAGAAATCGGCCTGCTGACAGACGTCGCCGAGCGCACTTGGGCAGCGGTCGAACGCGCCCGCGCCGAGGTGGCGCGGCGCACGGCCGAACGAGGCTATCGCGCCCTGTTCATGGGCACGCCGACGCCATTCCTTCTGCTCGCCCCCGACCCGACGCGCTTCACCATCATCGACGTGAACGACGCCTACCTTGCCGCGACGATGACGACGCGCGAGCAGCTCGTCGAACGCCCGCTATTTGAGGTCTTCCCGGATAATCCGGCGGACGCGAGTTCCACGCAGGTCACGACCCTTCGCGCTTCGCTGGAACGCGCTCTGTCGTCCAAGCGCACTCACGCGCTTTCGCGGTTCAAGTTCGAGATCGCGCGTCCCGACGGCAGCTTCGAGGAGCGCTGGTGGAACCCGGTCAACACGGCATTGACGAACGACCAAGGCAAGGTCGTGGCGCTTCTTCACCACGCCACCGACGTAACGGACGTGGTTCGAGGTGAGACGGCGCTGCGTGAAAGCGAGACCCGCTACCGCCTGATCGTGGACAGCGCGCGCGACCACGCGATCTTCACCACCGACACGGAGAAGCGGATCAACTTCTGGCCGCACGGCGCGGAGGCGGTCCTCGGATGGACCGAAGCGGAGGCGCTCGGCCAACCGGCGGACATACTGTTCGTGCCCGAGGATCGCGCCAACGGCGCACCCGAGCGCGAGTTTGCAACCGCGCGCAACGCCGGGGTCGCCTACGACGTGCGGTGGCACCAGGCCAAGGATGGATCGCGCGCCTTTCTCGACGGCACCGTGCGACCTCTCCGGAACGACGCAGGCAACCTGCAAGGCTATCTGAAGGTCGCGCAGGACGTAACCAAGAGGCGCGCGATCGAGCAGGCGCTCGCGGCGAGCGAGGCGCGGTTCCGGCAGTTCTCAGACGCCTCCACCAGCGCCTTATGGATCAGGAACGCGACGACGCTCAGGATGGAGTTCGCCAGCCCCGCTTTCGAGGCGATCTATGGCCGCTCCTGCGGGCCTCCCGATGGCGACACCGGCCTTCGGTGCTGGGCGCGACTCGTCGTGCCCGAATATCGCAAGCTGGTGTTCGCCGGGTTCAAGCGTATCCGCGCGGGGCAGCGCGTCGAGATGGAGTTCCAGATCAGGCGAGCCTCTGACGGGGAGCTGCGCTGGGTCCACAATATTGATTTTCCCCTGGTGGATGACGACGGGCGCATTGGCGGGATCGCCGGCCTTGGCGTGGACATAACCGAGGCCAAGCAGGCGGTCGAGCGCCAGGGCGTGCTCGTGGCCGAGCTACAGCATCGCACCCGCAACCTTATCGGCGTGGTGCGCTCGCTCGCCGACCGCACGCTCGACAGCACCGCTTCACTTGACGATTACAAGGAGCGGTTCGGCCGCCGCTTGTCCGCGCTCTCACGCGTGCAGGGCCTTCTTTCCCATCTCGCGGCCGGAGAGAGGGTCGCCTTCGACGAACTGCTGCGCGCCGAGCTGGTCGCGCATGGGGCGGTTGACGGCACGGCGACGAAGGTGACGCTCGACGGGCCGTCCGATGTGCCGCTGCGCTCAGCGACCGTCCAGACTTTCGCGCTCGCGCTGCACGAGTTGGCGACCAACGCCGTCAAATATGGCGCGCTCTCCGCCTCGAACCCTGAAGGCCGGCTCGCCGTCGCCTGGCATGTGCTGGCCACCTCGGACGACGATGGCCCGCGCCTCTACGTCGAGTGGCGCGAAAGCGGGGTCGTCATGTCGCATGTTGAGGCGCCCGCACGCGGCGGCGGCTATGGACGTGAGTTGATCGAACGCGCACTGCCCTACCAGCTCGGAGCGAAGACGACTTACGAGCTGGGGAACGACGGCGTGCGCTGCACGATTGAAGTGCCGATGGCGTCCGGCAAAATGCACGCGGAGTAGGCGTATGGCTGAGGGGTTGCTGAGCAATCGTCGCATCCTTGTGGTCGAGGATGACTACTTGATCGCCGATGCAATGTTGCGTGGGCTGGAACGGGAGGGCGCGATCGTTCTCGGACCCGCGCCCTCCGTAAAGCAGGCGCTTGAACTGCTCGATACCGCTCCCGTCAACGGCGCGGTGCTGGACGTCAACCTCGGCGACGAGAAGGCCTTCCCCATAGCCGATGTGCTCCAGGCCCGTGGCATCCCGTTCCTGTTTGCGACCGGATATAATGTCGGCGATCTGCCCCAAGCCTATCGACATGTTCCTCGATGCGAGAAGCCTTTGGACGTGACGGCTGTCGCCCGCACCTTGCTGTCATTCGAACGCGCGGCTTAGCGCCTCGATGACCTTCAAGGTGTCCACCGGCTTCTCGCAAAGAGGGACGCCGGAGAAGCGAGCCGGGATAGCGCCCGCGTCGTAACCGGTGACGAACACGATAGGCGTGCCCCGCTCGATCAGGGTGTCCGCCAAAGGATAAACCTGTTTATCGCTCAGCTTGATGTCGAGCACCGCGCCGTCGACGCCCCCATCCTTCAGTAGCTGGATGGCCTTCGCCAACGATCCGGTCGGGCCAACGATGTCGATACCGGCCTTGGCAAACCCTCGCGCGAGGTCGGAGGCGAGCATGTACTCGTCCTCGACGATCAGAACGCGCCGGCCGTGTAGCCGGCTCGCCGCCCCCTGTTTCCGCTCTGTCCCACTCACGAGACTGATCCTTACACAGCTTGAGCATTGGGCAAACCTCGCTGCACGTCACCAACTTTGGGCGCACGGGCGTGCGGCACGGAACGTGGAAGCCAGGACGGCACCCTTCGGTGACTTGAGTTCATGGCCCGTCGTTAGCTCTCTCGCGAACGCTCGTTTGTCGGACACTGCCTTTGCCGGCTGGGGAGGAAGGCAGACCTTTTCGCCCGTCTGTCCATCACGCACAGACACGACTGGCTCGATCAGCCATCATTAGATCGAGGCGAGGTGAGCTGCCCCGGCCGGTTCCCGGCCTTCCGCTTTTCGCTCGCTGTAGCGGTCCACCAGGTAGTCCGCGCTGCCACGGGTCAGCAGCGTGAACTTCACCAGCTCCTCCATCACGTCCACCAGGCGGTCGTAATAGGCTGAAGGCTTCATGCGGCCGGCCTGGTCGAACTCGTCATAGGCTTTGGCGACGGAGGACTGGTTCGGGATGGCGATCATCCGCATCCAGCGCCCCAGCACCCGCAGCTGGTTGACGGTGTTGAACGACTGAGAACCGGCGTTGACCTGGCATACCGCCAGGGTCCGGCCCTGGGTCGGCCGCACGCCGCCACTCTCCAGCGGAAGCCAGTCGATCTGTGACTTGAACAGCCCCGTCATCGCGCCGTGACGCTCGGGGCTGCACCACACATGCCCCTCGGACCACAGGGACGCCTCGTTCAACTCGCGCACCTTGGGATGGTCCAGGGTGGCGTCGTCCACCTGGGGCAGGCCGCGCGGGTCGTAGATGCGGGTTTCCGCGCCAAAGCCGCGTAACAGGCGGTCCGCCTCCTCGATCAGCAACCGGCTGAAGGATCGCTCCCGCAGCGATCCGTAGAGAAGCAGGAAGCGGGGAGGGTGATCGCCCTGGGCGGGCGCAAGCCGCACGGCCCTAGGTGGATCGACGAAGGCGGAAAGCAGGGCAGGAGAGTCATCCATGCTTTGCACTTTCACATATTCGTTGTATTCATGAAACATGGAATTATTACAGGCTGCGTTAGTTCTGTCAGCCCTGGCTCATGAGGGCCGGCTGACGATCTTCCGGGAGTTGGTGCAAGCCGGAGCGGACGGCCTGGCGGCTGGAGAAATCGCCCGCAGGGTCGGTATCGCGCCCAACACCCTCTCCGCCAGCCTGACGATCCTCGCTCATGCCGGCCTGGTTGGCTCCAAACGGGCAGGGCGCTCGATCATCTACCGGGCGGATTACGCCCGCATGGCCGAGCTGATGAGCTTCCTGCTCCAGGATTGCTGCAACGGTTCCCCGGAGGTCTGCGCCGCTCTGGCCGGGAGCGTCAGCGGGGCGATCTGCTGCGCCCTCGATAACACTCCAGCCCTTGAGGAAATGGCATGACCGAGCACCGCGAACCCTACAACATCCTGTTTCTCTGCACTGGCAACTCGGCCGCTCGATCCTGGCCGAGGCGATCATGAACCTTGCCGTCGCCATCTTCGTCCTGACGCTCGCCCTGGTCATCGTCCAGCCCAAGGGCCTCAAGATCGGCTGGGGGGCGCTCATAGAGCCGCTCTGGCCTTGCTGACCGGGGTCGTCCACCTGACCGACATTCCGACCGTCTGGGGCATCGTCTGGAACGCCACGGCGACCTTCGTGGCGGTCATCATCATCAGCCTGCTTCTCGATCGCGCGGGATTCTTCGAGTGGGCGGCCCTGCACGTCGCCCGATGGGGCGGGGGCAGGGGCAAGCGCCTGTTCGCGGCCATCGTGCTCCTGGGGGCGGCTGTCGCCTCGGTGTTCGCCAATGACGGGGCGGCCCTGATCCTGACCCCCATCGTCATCGCCATGCTGGCGGCCCTGGAGTTCAGCGCCGGAACCACCCTGGCCTTCGCCATGGCGGCTGGCTTCATTGCGGATACGGCTTCAACCCCGCTCGTCGTCTCCAACCTGGTCAACATCGTCTCGGCCGACGTGTTCAAGCTGGGCTTCGGTTCCTACGCCAGCGTCATGGTCCCGGTCGCGCTCGTGACCACGGCCGCGACACTGGGCGTCCTGCTCCTGCGCTTCGGGCGCGACGTGCCGACGAATTACGACCTGGCAGCGCTCAAACGGCCGGCCGACGCGATCCGCGACCCTGCGGTGTTCCGGGTCGGCTGGGTCGTTCTCGCCCTGCTGCTGGTCGGCTTCTTCGCCCTCGGCCACCTGGTGCCGATCAGCGTCGTG